>CAZBOK010000463.1:0-3575 GCA_964493525.1 uncultured Phycisphaeraceae bacterium
GATCCTGCTCGGCGTCGGCACCGCGCTGCGTGCCGGCGCGGAGCCCGCGGGCTCGGTGAAGTTCACGTTCGGCGTCGACGGCTCGCCGCCCGCGCCGTTCGAGCTCGAGTCCGCATTCGCGTCCGGCAGCGCGACGATCCCGGCCGCCACGGCGGCGGACCGCGCGAGCGCTTCGATCGCCGGGCTCGGCGCGCGTTCGGTGCTGTTCTCCGTGGTGCGGAACGGCCGCGGTCCGAGCCCGGCCACCGACGCGTCGTCCGTCACGCTCGAGCGACGCGTCGAACGATCGTTCGCGCGCCGCGATCGCGCGTGGTTCCCGGTCGGCGATCAGATCGTCGACGAAGAGGCGCGCGACCGCACGCCGCGGCTGACGGCGGCCCCGCCGCTCGACCGCGCGTCGACGGTGACGCTGCTCGTCGCGTGGAACGGCGCACCGCTCGGCGAGCACTGGATCTTCGAGCCGGTGCAGGACGCGCTCGGCGCCGATCCGTCGAGCGTGCAGGGCGCGACCGGAGTCGTGCCCGCGCCGGGCGGGATGTGGCTCCGCGTGCCGCGCGAGCGCACCAACGAGACGCATCATTGGCTGAACTACCGCATCGTTCCGCGCATCCCGGGAACGGCGACGTTCGGCGCGGCGCGCGAGCGGCTCGGAACGTCGGGCGAGGAGCGCCCGGTGACCGTGACCGGGACGCCGTCGCTCGCGCCTCCCGCGCCGGGCGACGATCCGGACGCGGAGATCGATCCGACGCCCGACGAGCGCTTCGGCGCCGGCAGCGCCGCGTCCGAGCGCAAAGACTTCGGCCGCGCGCGCGAACTCCTGCTGCCGCTCGCGAAGATGCGCCTCAAGTCCGATCCCGCCCGCGAAGTGCTGCGGCTCCTCCTGCTCGCGTCGGTCGCCGAGAAGGCGGACGCGGATACCGTCGCGTTCTTCGAGCTGTTGAAGGAGCGCGACCCCGGCTTCGTGGTGAAGTTCGGCACGATGGCGGAAGTCGGCGGCGCCTACCGCCGCATCCACGAGTTCGAGCGCGCGCGCCAGGTGTTCCGCGCGATCGCCGAAGCGACGTTCCTCGAGGAAGCGCAGGTCGTCGGCAAGCTCGAGGCGACCGGCCGCGCGCGGTCGGCGTTCGCGGCGATGGACCGGCTGCTCGACGACGCGCCGGACTCGCCGCTCGTCGCGACCACGCGCTTCGCGTTCGCGCAGCACGTGTGGAACGCGTCGAAGTCCGCGCCCGCGACGTCGGACGTTCCCGAACAACTCTCGTCGAGCGAGCTGCTCGGTCGCGCGCGCCGCGTGCTCTCGCGTTGGCTCGCCGAGGATCCGACCGGACCCGACGCGGCCGAAGCGTTGTTGACGCTCTCGAACATCGAGCTCGACCGGCACGACTACCCGGCGACGCGCGAGCTCGCGCGCGTCGGCCGGGAGCGCTTCCCGACCGGGCCGCTGCGCTTCACGTGGGTGTGGGTCGACGGCTACGCAGCGCTCGCGGCGAAGGACCTCGACGGAGCGCTCGCCGCCGCGACGACGTTGGTCGAGAAGGCGTCGCGCTCGGACGACGCGCGCGACCAGGGCATCGGCGCCGCCGGACGCCTGATGCGCGCGCAGATCCATCACGCGCGCGGCGAGCTCGACCTCGCCCGCGCGGACTACTCGATGGTCCAGGATCGTTTCCCCGACGCGGCGCGCTCGCTCGCGTGGCTGACGCAGAGCGGCCTCGTGACGCCGCCCGTGATCCGCGCGCGGGGCCGCGATGCACTCGATCTCAAGGTCGACGTGCGCGGCGCCGCGGACACGATCGAGGTGCGCGCGTATCCGGTCGACCTGCGCCGGTTGATGCTCGAGCACCGCGGCCTCGACCATCTCGACGACGTCCGTCTCGCCGGCGTCGAGCCGAAGCGCACGTTCTCGATCCCGCTGCCGAAGGCGACGCCGGGCGCGCTGCGCAGCGCGACCGCGCGGCTCGACCTGAACGAGAACGGCGCGTGGCTCCTGCTCGTGCGGGCCGGCGATCTGGGCGCGCGCGTGCTCGCGGTGCGCAGCGACCTCGCGCTCGAGATCGAGAGCGGTTCCGAGTTGCGTGTCCACGCGACCGACGCCGCCGCCGGGGCGGTCAAACCGGACGTGACCGTCACGTTCATCCCGACCGACGGCGGTCCGATCGTCACCGGCAAGACCGACCTGCGCGGCGTGTGCGCCGGCCCCGCGTCGAGCGCGCCGGTCGCGATCGTCGCGGAGTCCGGCGGCCACTTCGCGTTCCAGCAGGCGGCGGGAATCGTGGCGCTGAAGGAAGAGGAGAAACGCGCCGAGATCGACCAGACGCTGAACGACAAGGACATCAAGTACAAGTCGGTCGATCCGCTCGAGGCCTCGCAGCTCCGCAACGACGCGGCGTGGCGGGCGAACACGAATCGCGTGCAGCAGGGCGTCGAAGTCGAGCGCGCCAAGAAGTGACGCGCGCCTACTTCGCGGCGAGCGCGATCCCGCAGAGGATGCAGCCCATCCCGGCGAGCGTCGTCCAGCCGATCGGGTCGTGATCGATCAGTGCGCCGAGCACCGTGGCGATCGCCGGCGTGACGTACGGGATCATCGACATGCGGTACGCCTTCACGTGGCGGAGCAGCCAGTAGTACACGCCGAACGTGACGACGGTGCCGAACAGCGCGAGGTAGACGATCGATCCGATCGCACCCGGCGTGAAGCGCAGCGCGCGGTCGCGCTCGAACGTGACCGCGAGCAGCGAGAGCCACACCGCGCCGACCACGATCGCGTTGCGGTTCAGGAGCAGCGAGCTGACCCGCGCCCCGTGACGCTTGACCAGCGTGGTGCCGATCGCGACCACGAGCGGCGAGACGAGCAGCACGCACGCGCCGCGTACGGCGTCCGGTCCGATGCCGCGGATGTCGGTCGCGAAGAGGAGCACCACGCCCGCGAGCCCGAGCGGGAATCCGAACAGGTGCCGGCTCGTCAGGCGCTCCCCGGCGAGGAAGAAGTGCGACGAGATCGCCATCAGGATCGGGAAGACGCCCCACAGGATGCTCGCGAGCCCGGACGGCAGGAACTGCTCGGCCCAGTAGACGACGCCGAACGACGTCCCGACGTTCAGCGTGCCCATCGTGAACGAAAGCCATGCGGGCGGCGCATTGCCGCCTTCCTTCTTCGAAAGCGCGGCGGCGACCAGCGCCATCACCGGAGCCGCGACGACGAATCGGATCGCCGCGGCGGTAAACGGCGGCACATCCTGAAGTCCGTGGCGGATCACGAGCCACGTGCTGCCCCAGATCGAGCAGCACAGGCCGATCAGGGTGATCACGAGCCACCGCGGGACCGCGTGGGACGGGGCCGCGGGGTCGATCTCGGAAGCGCCCGCGCGGAACGCATCGGATTGCCCGATCGGCGCGTTTTTCACCAGCGATGGATCCTTCACCGCGACTTCACACCCGCCGCCGCGCCATTCCGGCATTCACGCCCAAGTCTTCGATGGACAGGGCTTTCGCGACTTCCCGCGGCGTTCGCCGAAGGTTCGAGCCGGACGGCCCGAACGGGGCCGAAGCACGTTATGCACGAGTTTTCCACAGGC
>CAZBOK010000464.1:0-3542 GCA_964493525.1 uncultured Phycisphaeraceae bacterium
CGCGTCGAGCGTCGCGAGGTAAGCGACGATGTCGACGTACCCGAGCTGGTTCGACACCAGGAGGAACGGCGGCCGCGGCGGCGCGCCTTCGACCACGATCCGCATGCCGAGGAGCCGCGCGACTCCCTTCGCCCAGAAGCGGACGATCGACCACGCGGCGCCGCGCGACGGCGGCGCGAGGCGCATCAACAGGAACAGTCCGAACAGCGGCAAGGTCCAGACGACGATCGCGGCAAGGCGCGCGCGGGCGAACCACGCGTTCACGACGCACCTCCCGGCGGGCCTTCGGTGAAGAGCCGGAACATCTTCTTCGGCAGTCTCTGCATGTCGAGGAAGGTGAGGAAGTCGATCGTCCCGAACTGGCGGTCGATCGCCGGCGGGCCGAGCACGACGGCGCCGTGGCGAACGTAGATCGAGAACAGCCGCGGCAGCGGCACGCGCTTGCCCGGCGTCGGCGCGCCGCATTCGAACCCACGCAGCGGGAACACCGACAGGTCGCGCGACACGACGCCCTCGCGCTCCAGCTCCGCGAACAACCGGGCGCCGGCGCCGCAGTCCTGCGAGGTGAGCGACGAGCAACCGAAGAACGACGTGCGGCGGTTCCACAGCAGGTACGCCGCGAGCCCGCGCCACAGGAGGAACAGCACCGCGCGATTGCGATGGAGGATCGCGACGCACGCGCGTCCCAGCTCGACGGAGCCGGCGAGCACGTGCGCGGGGAGCGACGACAGGTCGAACTCGGTGGCCGAGTAGAAGCCGAGGCCGCGCTCCGCCATTTCCGCGAGCTGCAGGCGATAGGTGCCGACGACCTCGCCGGTCGCGATGTCCTCGACCAGGAGGTGATGGCACACGGCGTCGAACGGATCGGTGTCGCGGCCGGTCGTGTAGGCGTCCGGCAGTCCCTCGCCCAGCTCGAGGCCGAACACCTCGAACCGCAGCCGGTAGATCGCGTCCTTGTCGCGCTCGCTGTTCGCGAAGCGGAGGCGGTAGGCGCCGTGCACCTCGTCGAGCGGCGGGAGGAATCGGTCGAACTCGCTCGATCGAGCGGACGACGGAGACGTCGCGGACGGGGACTTCGCGAGCAGCGGCATGTCGATCACCTCGCGTCGAGTCGGCGATAGGTCGCCGGGTCGGAATGGAGGAACAGGAGGCCGCCGCGCCGAACGACGCGGCCGGTGATTTCGAGCGGTTCGGCGACGCGATCGAGCACGCGGTCGTTCACCGCGGAGCCATCGACATCGACGAGGATCAGTTGGAGGAGCGCGCCGCCGGCATCGACGACGAGGAGCGGCGGCACGCCGCCGCTGATGCAGCGGATCGCGCACGCGCGGTGGATCTTCTTCTCGCCCGGCTTCATCACGCCGAGCCAGCACTTGCTGTCGCAGATCTCTCCCGTGAAGGTCCGGATCCCGAGGTCGACGTCGCTCGCGGCCGGCGGCGCGGATGGTGACGCGTGCGGGCGCGGGTCGGAGGCGAGCTCGAGCATCGTCGTTCCGGCGCGGAACACGAGCGTGCCGCGGACGCTGACGTGCATGCCCGCGAGCGCGGCGACGCGCGGCAGCGCGCTGAACTTCCCCTGATCGACGAGCAGCCAGCGCGAGACGGAGTCCGCGGCGCCTTTCTCGCCCGGTCGCTCGACGACGAGCGCCGGGACGGGGAACGTCTCGATCCATCCGTCGAACTCGCGCTCGTCGCCGAACTCGAAGACGCCGGGAGCGAACGCACCCTGCGCCAGCACGCACGCCAGCAGGGCGACGAGCCCGATCGCGGCGATCGCGAGCACGCGACGCCGCACGAACGAGGCGATCGGCGCGGCCATGCGCGGCTGGTAGCCGACGTAGAACGGCTTCGAATCCGGCGTCATGCGCGCGGCTCCGTCGCGACGCGAGCGGGAGCGACCGGCGTCCCCGGAGCGTTCGCGCGCGGGTCGACGCGCACGCGGCCCGACGCGACCGCGACGCGGAACGTCTCCACCTTCTCGGTGAAAGGCGGCGGCGAGCAGCCGTTCGCCGCGAGGTATTGGTACCCGTGCCACGGACAGGTCACGCAGCCGTCGACGATGCGCCCTTCGCCGAGCGGCCCGCCCTGGTGGCGGCAGACGTTCGAGATCGCCGAAACGCCGTCTTTGTGGCGGAACACCGCGATCCGTTCGCCGCCGCACTGCACGACTCGCCCTTCGTCGACCGGGAAGTTCTCGAGCGGGCCGACGTCGACGAATGCGTCGTCGACGCGCGGCGCGCGCTGCTCGTCCGCGCGCGTCTCGCGCCGACCGGCGACGAGATGCAGCGCGAGGATCGCGACGACGCCGAGGCCGAGCACGATCGCGAGCACGACGTTGCGCTCCGTCTGCAGCGCGCCGAGTGCGACGTGCAGCACGATCAGCGCCCACGCCGCGTACACCGACATGTGGATCGTCTTCCAAGTGCGCGGGCCGAGGTTCGCGAGCCAGAAGTCATGGCTCGTCGCCGCCATCACCGCGAGGATCACGAGGGCCGCGAAGCCGAGCGGCTGGAACGGGAAGTTCGAAAGCGTGAAGCGCGACTCGGCGGAGAACAGCGAAACCAGCGGGTCGAGGTTGCCCCATGCGTGGAATTGGAAGGTCGCGAGGAACCCGTGCGCGAGGCCGAGCCCGAACATCGTCACGCCGAGATGACGGCGGTTGTAGAGCAGCGGCAGGTAACGCGCGTCGATGCGGCACAGCGGTCCGATGGCGAGCACGACGTGCAGGAGCAGCAGGGCGCCGGTGCCGGACGCGCGGATCAGGAGCGTCTCCGCCGTCGCGTCCGGGAACAGCGCGAAGCCGACGCCGACGAAGATCGCGAACCATGCGGCGACGAAGCCCAAGAGCGCCGCGTCGTAGCGCCGCTTCTGCGGGTTCCATCCCACCGCCTGGTAGTGGTTCGTCATCGCGCGCGCTCCGCGAGCGAGGCGCCGGCGATCACGACCTGGTGGCCCAAGCTGTAGAGGACGACGAACGACTCACCGGCGGCGAGCTGGAACGCGCGGCGGCCCGATTGCGGCAGCGTGCCGAGCAGGCGCGCGTCCGACGGAAGCCGGCCGTCGGCTCCCGCGGCGGTCGCGCCCGCGTACACGAGGACATCCGGAGCCGCGAGCGGCGCGATCGATTCGATCCACACGCGGCGCGCAGCGGCCGCGAACGAAGCGCGGATGGCGAGCGGCGCGAATCGCGCCGAGACGTCGATCGCATCGGCGGGCGGAGCCGCGGCGAAGTCCGTGAGGTCGAGCGCTCCCGAGTCGGGAGCCGGCGCAGCGGCTCGCGAGCACAGCGCCGCGACGAAGCCGACCGGCAGCGCCAGCGCGAGGACGACGAACCCACGGAAGTGAGCGCGTCGCAGGGCCCGGTTCACGAACGGCCCCGGCGCGCGAGCTTCATCCACAACACCGGCCACAACAGCGCCGCGCCGGGAAAGATCAGGACCCGGAAGCCGCGTGTCCCTTGCACGGCCACCGGGTCCAGTCGATTCACTCCCGCCGCGACGAACCAACCCGCGAACGCACAGCCGACGAGGAGGTAGGCGTAC
>CAZBOK010000465.1:0-3533 GCA_964493525.1 uncultured Phycisphaeraceae bacterium
AGAGGAAGCATGGGAATGTGCCGTTGTGATGAACTGAAGATCGAGCTCGCGCGCCGATGACATCCGCGACGATCAAACTGTTCTTGCCGAGCGGGGACGCGAAGAGTCTCAGAACGGCAGAGATCTCAAATTGGACTGGCAAGGCACTCGCCGCGCCCCGAACTGAATTGGATCTGCTCCTCGCGCGTGAAGAGTGCGAGAAGGCTGGCGTTTACGTTCTCAGCGGAAGCGATCCGATCTCCAATGCTCCGCATGCCTACATTGGAGAGGCAGAGGTCATTCGCGAGCGACTGAGGCAGCACAGAGGAAAGGAGTTTTGGGTCTCCGCGATCGTGTTCGTGAGCAAAGATGAGAACCTCACAAAGGCCCACGTACGCTTTCTGGAGAGTCGCTTGCTCTCGGAGGCGACGCAGGTCGGTCGGTTCACGCTAGAGCAGAATCAGGCGGGCGGTTCTCGACTGCCAGAATCCGACCGGGAGGACATGGAGGTCTTCCTCTCGCGAATCCGACAATTGCTCCCCGTCCTCGGGTCCGATCTTCTCGCGCCGATCGCCCGAGAATCCACGAAGCAGCAGCCGGGCGGCGAGTTGTATTGCCGCATGAAAGGTGCAATCGCGCGCGGACAGCGAACGTCGAGCGGTTTCGTTGTGTTCAGAGGCTCAACCGCGGTCCTAAAGGACCGTCCGTCCGCACAACAGCGCCATCCGTTTGCCGTTTCGCTGAGAAGGCAACTCATCTCCGACGGCACCATCGTCGAGAAGGACGGATTCCTCATCTTCACACGGAACTCAGAGTTCTCCAGCCCAAGTGCCGCAGCGTCTGTCGTTCATGGCGGGGGCGCAAACGGACTCACGGAGTGGAAGACGAGCAGCGGCACGACGCTCAAGGAACTTGACGAGACCGAGTGAGGGGATGGCCCTGACGTAGCTTGGGATGTCAGTTCATCCCGTATGGATCAGGATCCCCGAGACGGTGAAGTTCGGGCGCGAGATCAACGGCACCCGCTCGACTGTTGCCTTCAGAGTTCCGCATTGCGAGGCTCGGCCCCAAGCGAGTCGAGTCGCAAGGAATGGTGCCCGCTTCATCTCGCTCGGGGCCGCGACCGGTCCCTCGGCTCGCTGAACTCGGCTCCTCGACCCCCAGCCCTCGGTCCTCGTGCTCGTCGCCGCTCCCGCTCGTTCACGGCCCGGTATTCGTCCCCGCCCCGAGATCGATCTTCCGCTTCCCCACGATCACCGCGGCCGCGTTCACCGTCAGCATGTCGTCCCCGGCGCCCGCACGCACCGTGACATCTCCGCGGTAGGTGCCGTCGCCGATCGTCAGTTCATTGTCGCCGGCGCCCGCTTCGATGCGGGTGTCGCCGCGCCATCCGCAGCCGCCGGAGAGCTCGAACGTCTCGGCGCCTGAGCCGCCGTCGATCCGGCAATTGCGGCCGCGAACGGCCAGCAGATGCACCTCGTTGTCGCCGGCGCCGAACCGCATCCGCACGTCATCGCCGATCGTGGAGTCGACCGCGCTGACCACGTTCGTGCCGTTGCCCGCGACCAGCTCGAGGCTCCCATCGACGCGAAGCGAAGTCAGGCTCAGCGGGGCCTGGTCCATTCCGCGGGGGGAGTCGCCGGCGCGGAGCCGCAATGAGCCGCCGACGTGCGCTTCCTGCACCGTCAGCGTGTCCTTGCCGGAGCCGCCGGCAATGACGAGCGACTTCGCGGAGCTCGACTTCATGAACGTGAGCTGGTTGTCGCCGGAACCGAGGTCGATCTGCGCGCCGCCCGACAAGACGCAGTTGTCCTGGAGCGTCGCGAAGTCGCCCCCGGCGCCCGTGAGGATCCGCACCGGTCCGCCGAAGCTGGTCTCGGAGAATTGCGCCGCGTCCCCGCCGCCGCCGAGAGAGATGAGCGACTTCCCGCGGACCACCACTCGGCTCAGGTTCACGGCATCGGTGAGCGAGCCGGTTTCGATCGAGAGGGAGCCGATCGTGCTGAAGTCGAGCGTAGCGGTGGTCTCCTGGGTCTGGTCGTCGACGCGCAGCGCGCCGTCGATCGTGCAACTCGAGACGAAGACGGCGTCGGAGCCGGGGGAATCGGCGATCGTCACGCGCCCGCCGACGGCGGCGTGAATGAGCGTGAGCACGTCGGTGTCGCCGCGCCCGTCGAATCGAACGTCGCGACCGATCACGAGCTCGACGCCGAAGCTGAGCGAATCGAACTGGTCGCTGCCGCGCACCTGGACGTCTCGGCCGATCCGCGAGAAGACCGGATGGAGGACGATCGGCGTCCTCGGCAGGTCCGACGTGAGGTCGCGGCCGATCGTGACGGTGTTCAAGTTGACGCCGAGCGCGCCGATCGCGGCGCTCGCGATCTTCAGGTCGCGGGGGATTCGCGCGATGCTCACGACGATGCTGTCGCTCCCGCCGCCCGGGTCGAGGAGCACGTCCTTCTTCACGCCGGCGAAGGTCTGCGAGATGGCGGAGCCGTTGACGGTGCTGCCGCCGCTCGGTGCGACGCGGAAGACGTGCGGGTCGGCGATGCCGGCCTGATCGATCGTGAGCGCGTCGTCGCCCGTCGAGGCCGTGATGCGCAGCGAGCCGTTCTTCACGACGACCGTCGAGTCGCCGGCGCGCAGCGCGGAAGCGGGAAGGAGGAGCGACGCGACGACGAACGCGCGGAGTGCGGGGCGCATGGGGTTCCCTCCGATTCGACCGACCCTCAGCGCGACCTTGTACCGGCTCGCGCGGCCGGCGCGGTCGCACGACTTCGGGGAAATCGCGAGCACCGTGGCCGCACCGCCGCGCGCGTTCTCACGGACCCGAGTTCGTCCCGCCGCCCAAGTCGATCTTCGTCTTCCCGCGAATCACCGCCGCGGGCAGCAACTGGATCACGTCGTCGCCCGCGCCCGCCGTCACCTTCAAGTCCTCGCGGATGACCCCGTCATTGATCGTGATCTGGTTCGTGCCCTCTCCGGCCGCGATGCGGGCCGAGCGCCGGACGATGGGGTTGTGGTGGAACAACAAGTGATCCCCGTTCGCTCCGCCGTCGATGCGGAGGTCGCGCATCGAGCCGGCAACGATCTCGATCGCGCTCTCGCCGTCGCCGTGCGCGAGACGCAGGTCGCCGCCGATCACCGTGGAGTCGAGCCGCCAGTCGTCCGGGCCCTCGGCCGCCTGGCCGCGCAGCGTGCCGGCTACCTGGGTCGACTCGATCAGCACGTTGTTCGCATCGAGCGCGGGTGCACCTCCGGCGTCGCACAGGAAGTCGCCGTGGACGGTCATCTGCTCGAAATGGAACCCGTCGTCCCCGGCGCCCGCGCGGACGCGCAGGTCGCCCGCGACGGCGAAGCCGCTGGCGCCGATCTGGTTGTTCCCGTCGCCGAGCGCGAGGTCCACGCGGTCGGCGAAGGACCCGCCGCTGAGGGTCACGGTCTCGAGGCCGCTGCCGCAGCGGACGCTCACGCGTCCGCCGTATGCGCTGCCGAGGCTGGTGAACACGTTGCCCCCGTTGCCGAGGTCGACCTTCGTCCTGCCCGCGACCGAC
>CAZBOK010000466.1:0-3533 GCA_964493525.1 uncultured Phycisphaeraceae bacterium
CGTCCACGCGTGCTTCGGGCACGGACGGCTCGATCGGTTCGCGACTCCTCGCGCGACAGCCTGGTGACACTCGGTGCGAGTACCATTTGCGCACGCCGCTCGCGCGCGAGTCGCCGGAGTCCATTGATGGCCGCCAACGTTACGTTCACCTGCACGTCCGCGACGTCGCGCGCGGTCGTGCGTTCTACTCCGCGCTGTTCGGCGTCGAGCCGGTGAAGGCGCGCGCGGACCACGTGAAGTTCCTGCCGGCGTTCGCACCGCTCAACCTCGCACTCTCGCCGGACCCGAACGTCGCCGGCGCGCGCGGATCGGTGAGCCACCTCGGGATCCAGCTCGCGTCGACGGCGGACGTCCGGCAACACCTCGCGCGCGTGAAAGCGGCGGGCCTCGCGGTGCGCGAGGAGTTCGACGTCGATTGCTGCCACGCGAACCAGGACAAGTTCTGGGTGACCGATCCCGACGGCAACGAGTGGGAGATCTACCACCTGAAGCGCGATCTCGCGGACGACGCGCCGGCGGCGAAGGCGAACGCGCTGTCGATCCTCGACACGCCGTGCTGCGGGCAACCCGGCCAGGGGTGAGATTGCGGCGGCTTCCCCGCGCGGTGCTCGGAGCGCTGTCAACAGATCGGACCTCGCGAGGATCTCGCTCGCACCGCGTGCGGAGATCCTTCGATGATCGGCGTCGCGTTCGTCGCGCTGTTGGCGTCTTCGGGTCCGGAAGCGGCGCGCTCGCAGCCCGGTTTCCAGCGCAATGTCGCTGTGCTCGTGTTCGACGGGGTGGAGCTGCTCGATTTCGCGCGACCGGTCGAAGCGTTCTCGCAGACGCGCGGGTGGGACACTCCGCTGCGCGTGTACACGGTCGGCATCGAGAAGCGGCCGATGCGGACGAACAACGTCGCCACCGTCGTTCCCGACTTCACGATCGCCGACTGCCCGCCGCCGGACGTCCTCGCCATCGCCGGCGGCGAGACCGCGTGCGTGTCCGATGACGGATCGCTCGCGCCGTTCGTGAGCGAACAGGTGCCGAAGGTCGAGAACGTCCTTTCGGTGTGCAACGGCGCGTCGTCGCCAAGATCGCGCTCGCGCGGCTCGCACTCGGCGATCGCTCCGCGGCGTCGAAGGCGCTCGCGCACGGCAAACCCGACGACCTCGCGCCGCTCCTCGCCGACCCGCGATTCGACCCAATCCGCGCCGAGTTTGAGTTCGTGAAGATCAGTCGGCGTGACGGTTCGGCGGATCGACGCGCATCGCCGCCGCCACGAACGGACACCGGTCCACTCGGGCGGCCGCGATGACACTGACTCCGGTCCTCCTTCCACCGCGTGCGCGGTGGAAGGAGGAGAACGAAAGATGGAGAGAATCGAGCGCGCGAGAGCTGACGAGCCGACTTGAACGGTTCTTTGGGTGCGGCGGGGGTGCTCTCGCGGGCGCGTTTTCCGCTTCATCACGGAGCGAGCCCGTGCGGCGGAAGCGATCGACGCTCGGAACTCTCGCTTCTGGTACTTGCTGTCGCGCAGATCGCGGATCGCGCGAGTGTCCGGTCGGATACTCGACCTGCGCAGACCGTGGGATCGGACGACAATGCGGACGCATGCGATGAGACTTGCGTTGATGATCGTGTCGTGGATCGTTCCGGCGATCGCCGCGGCGAAGTCGGGAGACGTTTCCGGCGTCGTGTTCGTCGATGCCAATGCGAACGGCGCTCGCGACGCTGGCGAGCACGGACTCGGGGACGTCGTTGTGTCGAATCAGGACTCCGTGGTCGCGACCGATGCCTCCGGCGCGTACCGTCTGCCGCGCGCGGCGACCGGCGTCATGTTCGTCTCCGTGCCCGACGGGTACCGCACGGTCGGGGCGTTCTGGCGGGCGGTGGACGATGCGACTTCGACGGTCGACTTTCCGCTCTCGCCCATCGTCCGACCGACCGAATTCACGTTCATCCACGCGTCCGACACGCACATCGCTCCCGCGGTCGTCGCGCGGACCGAGCGGTTCCGTGCGCTCGCCGAGTCCCTCGATCCCGCCTTCGTCATCATCACCGGCGATCTCGTGAAGGACGCGCTCCGCGTGGGGGAGGCGGAAGCGACGGGGTATTACGAGCTGTTCCAACGTGAAGAAGCGCTCTTCAAGAGCCCGGTGTGGACGGTGCCCGGCAACCATGAGAACTTCGGCATCGAGCGGGACAAGTCCCACGTCAGCGTCGATCATCCGCTCTATGGCAGGAAGATGTACCGCCACTATCACGGCCCGGATTACTACTCGTTCAACTTCGGCGGCGTGCACTTCGTCGGCCTCAACACGGTGGACATCGATGACCAGTCGTATTACGGGCACGTCGACGGCACGCAGCTCGCCTGGCTCGAACGTGACTTGGCGATGGTGCCGCAGCAAGTGCCGATCGTGACGTTCGACCACATCCCGTTCTTTTCGTCGTCCGAAGGAGTGCGCGGCTACAGCGACGAGCCGCCGGCGCCGTCATTGATCACGGTGAACGGGAAGACGGACTTCCGGCACACGGTTTCCAACGCCGGCGACGTGCTCGCCGTCCTTCGCAAGCATCGCCACGTATTGGCGCTCGGCGGTCACATTCACGCCTGCGAGCAGATCGTGTATGAACTCGACGGCGTCCAGACGCGATTCAACCAGACGGCAGCGATCGTCGGTCCGAACGAGGGCGCGGGGATGCGATTCGTCTCGGGATTCACGCTCTACACGGTGCGGAACGCCGTCATCGACGCGGGGCGGTTCATCCCGCTCGGCATGGACGAGGACAAATAGCGGCGGATCGGAGCGGCGAGGGAGTTCCCGCAAGTATCATGAGTCGCGCCAAGGCCGAGACCACACACAATGATTGGTTGCGTCGAGCTCTCGTGTCTCCAAGTAGTCCTCGAGTGGAACGACTTGCGTGGACTCGAAGACTCCGTCATTGTTCGAGTCGATGAGCAGCAGTACTGGCGGCGGCGTCGGCAGGTACGAGGCCCTTCCGCAGTCCGCAGGCTCGGCAACGCATACACGACCGAGCGCTTCGTGTTGTGCGATAGTGAGTTCCCCGAGCGCGGCAAGCTCCGGATGCTGCGTCGACGAGAACAGCAATGTGGGACTCGGAGTCGATTGCGATAAGTCGATCGAGTAGATGTCTCCCTCCGGATACCGACTGAACAGTAGGAAACGCCCTTCCGGGTCGACGTCGATCGACCGAATAAAGCCGTGACTGTTCGATTCCATGATGACGGAAATATCAGGCGCATACCACACTGGCGGCAACGCGGCCATCTGGAGCGTCTGTCCGTGGAGCGAAAAGGAGGCGGACCACGTACCCGCCGGCGTCCCGATCGGAGGGGCGGGGTTTGTCATCGTGTAAACCCAACGCCCCTTCTTCTTGGGAAACTTCCAGCGCTCGATCACGGACCGCTCGTCCGGGAGGATGCCCGCAAGATAGATCTCGTCTCCTGCGAGCCGGCTGGCGACAGCGACTAGGTCATAACGTGTCGAGTAAGTATTGCCGGATCGCGTCCAGGGATCATTGGGGCC
>CAZBOK010000467.1:0-3517 GCA_964493525.1 uncultured Phycisphaeraceae bacterium
CGTCCTCGGCGGGCGGGCGGGACGGGCGCTGTTCGGGCGTACGGGGCCGCGCGGCTTGCCGCGTCCCGCGCGGCGGGTTACCGTCCGCGCTCCGCGCTCGCGCAACCGGCACGGCGACTTCGACGCCGCCGGGCGTGACCGAGACGCGTGGAAGGAGGGGCCGTGGGAACGAGGAGCGCGATCAGGACGGTCGTCGGGGCGTTCGCACTCGCGTCGTTCGCAGTCGGGCTGCCGTCGCGAGCCGGCGCCCAGTGCGATGACAAGCAGCTGCAGAAGATCACGGTCGGACCGGTCTCCGGGTTCGGAGCCTCGCTCGCGCTCGTTGGCAACACCGCGGTTGTCTCGAACCCCGGCGCGGCCGTGCATTTGTTCGAGCGAATGGCCGGTGGTCAGTTCCAATCGGTGTCGGTCATCACAGCGCCGGTCGGACCGTGGCGTGCCGGATTCGGCGAGTCCGTCGATATTTCAGGCGATCGCGTCGCCATCGGATTCCCGTCCGAGCTCGGGAGTGGCGGACAACCAAACGTCGGGGCCGTGTGGCTCGTCGAGCGGGTTGGCGGGACCTGGAACTCCGCGAGTCCGCTCACATCGCCCGCTTCCGGGCCGCAGCAAGCGTTCGGGAAAGGCGTGGCGCTCGACGGCAACCTCCTCTGCGCGACGCGCTTCCCGCCGCTGTCCACGTCCGTCGTGGACGTCTTCGAGTTCTCCGGAGGCACGTGGAACTACATCACGACGTTTGCGCCGCCCGGCCTTCCGACGAACGCGCAGTTCGGCGAGTCTCTCGACGCGGACGGCGTCCGGATCGCCGCCACGTGTCCGGGAGAGATCGGATTCGGGGGGAATCACGGCTCGGTGCGCATCTTCGAGAAGACGGGAGGCGCGTGGACTGAGGTCGCGAAGTTGGTTCCCAGCGTTTCGGGTGGCTTCTCGTTCGGGCGCTCGATCAGCCTCCGCGGGGATCGGCTCCTCGTGTCGGGGACGATCTACCCCGTGGCGGGTTCGTCGGTGCCCGCGGCCTTCGTGTTCGAGCGCGTGGCGCCGTTCTGGGTGCAGACCGCCGTCCTGACGTCCGCCGCGGCGGCGCCGTCCGCCGACTTCGGCCGCACCGTGGCGCTCGGCGACGACGTCGCGTGCATCTCCGCGCCGAACGAGCAGATCGGAAGCGACATCTCGGGCGCCGCCTACGTCTTCACGCGCGCGGCGGGTGTATGGACCGAGCGCATCAGACTGGTGGCCAACGATCCGACTCTGTGCCGAGGACTCGGATACGACGCGGCGCTCTCGGGCCAGGAGGTGCTCCTCGGGGCGCCGAACTCGTTCGGGAGTCCGAGCGGTTCTCTCGGCGCCGCCTACCTCTTCTCCACCGTCCCGAACCCCGCGCCCGAGTACGGCGCCGCCTGCCCCGGCTCCGGCGGCTTCCTGCCGTCGCTGTCCCTGAAGGCGACGTTCGACGGATGCTTCGCCGCCGGCGACGGCGTCTCCTTCGACATCAAGGGAGGCCTCGGCGGCAGCACGTGCCTCCTGCTGCTCGGCCTGAGCACGGCGGCCGCGCCGCTTCCGGGCGGCTGCTCGCTGCTGCTCGCGCCGACGCAGGCGAACGTGGTGCTCCCGCTGTTCGGCGCGGGGCCGGGCGCCGGCGCCATTAGCTTCTCGTCGACAATCCCCGCCGGGTTCCCGGCGCTGTCGGTGTACCTGCAGGGGTTTGTTGTGGATCCGGGCGTGGCGCGGGGATTCTCGGCGACGAACGGGCTGAGGATGACGGTGAAGTGATCGGATTCAAGCAAGAACCGCACACTGGACGAGGTAATGCCAACGCTCACTGAGGCCGCCGCAGTCGTCGTCGCCGCGGGCTTGACAGCCGCAGTCTCTGCAATCGTCGCATGGTTGACCGCTCGATCTAAGGTCCGCGGAGAACTAGGTCGTCTGCAGATCGCGGTCCATCAATCGCTGCTCACCAAACTTATTGCAGTGCGCCTCCGTGTCTATCCGAGGCTTTATTCACTTATAAGTGACCTCGTAAAGTCGATTCATGACGGCGTTCCTGACGTGACCGAGCTGCGAAACATCGCCAGGCAAGTCGATCAGTGGGATTCTCGACACGCAATCCTACTGGGCTCGCGCACATCAGAGACGTGCCATTCCTTTCGAAAGAAACTCCGATATACTCTTCGCCAACTCGATGCTCGAGCCGGACAGGACATGTCAGGCGCCGCTACCCGCGAGCTAATCGAGTCTCTTTTTCGATCTGCTTCATATCTTGAGCAGGCTCTGCGAAGCGACATTGGAATATACGGCGTGGATGTCGCCAGTGGGGACATCCTCACCCGAAGAGTTCGAGACTACCACGATGGTCTCGGCTCGTGATCAGATCTGGGAGTCGATTCGCTCTTGTTGCTTCGTGCGTAGGATCCTGTCAAACGACGTCCTCACTGTTGCGCGTCCGCTCAGCGGATCCATCGCCGCCGCGTTCCGCTCGATCCACTCGATCCAGTCCGCGGCCTCCCTCATCGCCTCCGCCCCCTCGCCCTTCGTCTCCTGCATCAGCCTCGTCCCGCACGCGGCCGCGAACGCGCGCAGGCGGCCCGACCACTCCCAGCGCTCCACCTGCTCCGTGAGGCGGTCGAAGCGCGCCTGCTCGTCGGCGCGGCGCCGCTCCTCGCGCGCTTGCGCCTCCCGCGCGAGGCGCTCCTGCTCGCGATGTCGCTCTCGATCCAGTCGCTCGGCTCGCAACCGCTGCGCCTCGAGCAGCACCGCACGCACGATCTCGGCGAGGCGGTCCTCGACCTTCGCGCGCTTCCGATCCGTCCAGCGCCTGACGAACCCGTCCTCGCGGTAGCTGTAGGACCACAGCTTGGTGAAGAGCTCGAGGACGAGCGCGTTCGTTCGCGCGTGCGCCCGAACTCGGAAGCTGAAGCTCTCCCCGAGGATCAGCGTCGACGCGCGCCGCGAAGGATCGTCCACGCGGACGGAGGTCTCGAAGCCGCACGCGCCGAACGCCTTGAAGAGCGCCTCGAGGACGCGCAGGGCGTGGTCGCGAGTGGCGTCCGCGAGCCCGAGCCAAGCCGGACACGGGGCCGGCCGCTCGACGGAGTTACACGGGATGCGTTCGCGCTTCCGCGCCTCCTTCGGGTCGAGCCAGCGGAGAGTCTCCGCGGTGATCGGATGAGGTGATGCCAGGTCGGCGGAGACGACGATCGGCCCGGCCGCGTGAAGCGCCGCGAGCGCAGCGGCCACGTCCGGGTCGAGCGGAATGACAGGCTCGGGCGCCGGCATCTCCGTGATGACGTACACGACCTCGTCGGGATCGAGCCCTTCGGGCAACTCCGTGCGAGGCGGCGCAGTCCCCATCCTCACCTTGGTCCACCACCCGTTCGGCGGCGCCGGCGGGAAGCTGCGCCGGCAGATCTTCCCGAGCGCGACGTCGGAGACGCCGAAGCGGGCGGCGAGGTGCATCCGCGGGATGGACCAGACGGGCTCGTGGAGCTGGCGGCGGGTAAGGGGGCCGGGAGGGAGCGGC
>CAZBOK010000468.1:0-3516 GCA_964493525.1 uncultured Phycisphaeraceae bacterium
CGTTGGCATCGCTCCGTTCCTCCTGCTCTATCGCGAGTGGGCCGCGGGCCGCGTTACCGGCGCGCGCGCGAAGAGCGCGCAGAAGCCGCTGCTCCTGTTCGGCGCGCGCACCGCGGGCCAGCTCTACGACCTCGATCTGTTCCGCTCGCTGCCGATCGAAGTGCGCGTCTCGACGGAGGACGGCTCGGTCGGCATCAAGGGCCGCGTGACCGCGCTGCTCGATGCCGCGCTCGACGAAGGCCCGGGCGACGTCGTCTGCTGCGGACCCGATCCGATGATGGAAGCGGTCGCCGCGTTGTGCGCGAAGCGCGCGACGCCGTGCCGGCTCTCGCTCGAGACGTTCATGGGGTGCGGATACGGCGTGTGCAACGCGTGCGCGGTGAAGGTGAAGGACCCGAAGATGCCGAAGGGGTACCGCTACGACCGCTGCTGCGTCGACGGACCCGTGTTCGACGCGCTCGCGCTCGCGCACTGACCGCGCGGCGACGTCCACTCGCGGTCGCGTTCGATCGTTCACGCGCATCTGACGACCCGCTACCCTGTGCCCCCCTTCGGGGCACTGCCATGCGCAACGTCGTTTTCGTGATGCCGTTCCAGTTCGAGACGTCGATGCGCTTCCTGAAGCGCACGCTCGACCTTCCCGGTGTGCGCTGCTCGGTGCTGACGCAGGAGCCGCTCGAGAAGTTGCCGAGCGATCTGCGCGCGCGGCTCGCCGGCCACTGGCGCGTCGACAACGCGCTCGACGCCGGGCAGCTCGCGCGCGGCGCGCGCGGCATCGCGGAGAAGCAGTTTTGCGGGCCCGGTGGCGCGGGACGCATCGATCGGATGATCGGCGTGCTCGAGCAGCTGCAGGTTCCGCTCGCGGAGGCGCGCGCGGCGCTCGGGCTGCCCGGCCTGTCGCCCGAGGCGGCACAGAACTTCCGCGACAAGGGACGCATGAAGGACGTGCTGCGCGCCGCGAAGCTGCCGTGCGCGCGCCACTGCCGCGGCACCACCGTGGCCGAGGTGAAGTCGTTCCTCGCCGCCGTCGGATTCCCCGTCGTGATGAAGCCGCCGGCGGGCGCGGGCGCCGTGAACACGTTCCGCATCGACTCCGAGGAGGACCTCGCGCGCGCGCTCGAGAAGTTCCCGCCGAACGCGTCGCAGCCGATGTTGCTCGAGGAGTTCATCCAGGGCGAGGAGTGCTCGTTCGACTCGGTGTGGATCGGCGGCAAGCCCGTGTGGCACTCGATCAGCCGCTACTCGCCCGGCCCGCTCGAGGTGATGCACAACGACTGGATCCAGTGGACCGTGCTCCTGCCGCGCCGCATCGACGGCCCCGAGTTCGCCGCGATCCGCGACGTCGGGCCGCGCGCGCTCGCGGCGCTCGGCATGACGACCGGCTTCTCGCACATGGAGTGGTTCCGGCGCGCCGACGGATCGGTCGCGGTGTCGGAGGTCGGCGCGCGTCCGCCGGGCGCGCAGTTCACGACGCTGATGGGCGTCGCGCACGACACCGACCTCTACGCCGCGTGGGCGCGCCTCTCGGTGTTCGACGAGTTCACGCCGCCCGAGCGCAAGTACGCCGCGGGCGCCGCGTACCTCCGCGGCCAGGGCCGCGGCGCGGTGAAGGCGGTGCATGGGCTCGATCAGGTGCAGCGCGAGATGGGCGACATCGTCGTCGAGGCGAAGCTGCCGAAGCCGGGGCAGCCGCGCGCGTCGAGTTACGAAGGCGAGGGGTACGTCATCCTCCGCCACCCCGAGACAGCGGTGGTGGAGCGGGCGCTGAAGCGGTTGGTGAGCACCGTCCGCGTGGAGATCGGGTCATGAACGTCCTCTTCCTGCAGCCCGGTTTCCCCGACGAGATGATCTGGTTCACCGAGGGGTTCGCCGCGGTGGGCGCGCGCGTGTTCGGCGTCGGCGACTCGCCGAAGGAGTCGCTGCACCCGCGCGCGGCGAAAGCGCTCACGGCGTACTCGCAGGTGCGCTCGATCATGGACGAGAACGCGGTTCTCGACGACGTGATCGCGCAAGTCCGACAGCACCACGTGCAGATCGACCAGGTGGTCTGCATGTGGGAGCCGCTGATGATCCTCGCGGCGCGCGTGCGCGAGAAGCTCGGCGTGCCGGGGATGACCGTCGACGAGACGATCCCGTACCGCGACAAGGAAGAGATGAAGCGCGTGCTCGACAAAGCCGGCATCCGCACGCCGCGCCACGACCGCGCGAAGACGCCGAGCGAGATGCACGCCGCGGCCGAGAAGATCGGTTACCCGTTGATCGTGAAGCCGATCGCGGGCGCCGGTTCGGCCGACACCTATCGCGTCGATGACGCGAAGCAGCTCCAGGACGTCATCGCGAAGACGCGCCACGTCGCCGAAGTGTCGGTCGAGGAGTTCATCGACGGGCAGGAGTACACGTTCGACACGATCTGCGTGAACGGCGTGCCGCAGTTCTTCAACATCTGCTGGTACCGGCCGCGTCCGCTCATCATGAAGACCGAGCGTTGGGTCTCGCCGCAGACGATCGCGCTGCGCGACGTCGATGCGCCCGAGCTCGCCGGCGGTCGGAAGATGGGGCTCGACGTCTTGAAGGCGCTGCGCTTCGGCACCGGCTTTACGCACATGGAGTGGTACCGCACCGACAAGGGCGAGGTCGTGTTCGGCGAGATCGGCGGACGACCGCCCGGCGCGCGCACCGTCGACGTGATGAACTTCGCGAGCGACATCGACCTCTTCCGCCACACCGCGGAGGCGTTCTGCTTCGGGAAGATCTCGCTCGAGCTCGAGCGGAAATGGAACGCGGCGGTCACGTTCAAGCGCAGCCACGGCGAGGGACGCATCCAGCGCGTCGAGGGGCTCGATTCGATCCTGCGGCGCTTCGGCCCGCACGTTGCGCACGTGGAGATCTCGCCGATCGGCGCGCCGCAGAAGCACTGGAAGCAGATCCTGATCGGCGACGGCCACGTCGTCATGCGGCACGAGGACCTCGCGACGACGCTGATGATGGCGGACGCCGTCGCGACCGACCTGCAGATCTACGCGGGCTGACGCGCGGTGAAGAAGAAGGGGACGACGCGCAAGAAGGCGACGGTGCGCCGCGCCGATCGCGTGGCCGAGAGCGCCGCGCCGCACGTGATCGTGATCGGCGGACCGAACGGGGCGGGGAAGACGACGAGCGCGCGTGCGTTGCTCGACCGATATCCGAGTCGCCCGCACTTCGTGAACGCGGACGTGATCGCACAAGGTCTCTCCGGTCTCGATCCGGACGGCGTCTCGATCGCCGCGGGGCGGGTGATGTGGACGTGGCTCCGTGAGCTCGAACATCGCAGGGCGGACATCGCGTTCGAGACCACACTGGCGAGTCGCTCGTTCGCGACGTTGGATCACCGAGCTCCGAGCCAGCGGTTACGAGTTCGACCTGTACTTCTTCTGGCTGCCGACCGCCGACCTCGCGATCGAACGAGTCCGCGCGCGGGTTCGTGCCGGAGGCCATTCGATTCCCGACGACACAACTCGCCGCCGACACGGTCGCGGG
>CAZBOK010000469.1:0-3516 GCA_964493525.1 uncultured Phycisphaeraceae bacterium
CGGTCCGCCGCGAGCGGTTGCGGGGGAGCGAGCGCGCGCGGTTCTTTCGCGATCGGTTCGGCGCCTCGCTCGCGCTCGTGAAGCGGCTGCACGACGCAGGCGTTCCGCTCGTGCTGGGCACCGACGCCGGCAATCCCGGGGTCTGCCCGGGCGACGCGGCGCACCGCGAGCTCGCCGCGTGGGTCACCGCCGGCGTTCCGCCCGCCGACGCACTGATCGCCGCGACCTCCGCTGCGGCGCGGTTCCTCGGCAAACTCGACGCGTTCGGCACCATTGCGCCCGGCAAGAAGGCGGACCTCGTGCTGGTCGAAGGCAATCCGACCAAGCGGATCGAGGACCTCCGGCACGTCGTCGAAGTGTGGAAGGACGGGCGATCGATCGATCGCGACGCGGTCACGCGCGCTCTCGCGGACCGCGCTCGGCGGCGGCCGCTCGACGTGGCGGCGTCGGCGCCGGCGGGTGAGGACGCACTCGCGTTCGATTCCGCGGACGGCGCGCTGCCGCCGCTGCAGACCACGACCGACGCGCCGGACGGCGGCGGCTCGCGGATCGAGGCGCTGGCGGCGCGCGACTACGGTGACGAGAACCGCAGCGGCTTCCTGCGGCTCCGCGGCGAGGTCGTGGTGAAGCCGCCGGCCGGAGGCTTCGCTTCGGTCGTCTTCCCGGTCGCATCGGGCCGGCTTTCCGGTGCGCGCTCGCTGCGGTTCCGCGTTCGTGCGGACCGCACGCGCGCCATCGAAGTGCTGCTGCACACGGCGGACGTGCTCGACCAGGACTGGTTCCACGCTCCGGCGTCGGCGACCAAGCACTGGAGCGACGTCGAGGTCGCGATCGGTCGGTTCGTGCAGGTCGGTTTCGGCCGGCGCGTCGAGTTCGCTCCCGCGCGAGTGACCGCCATCGAGGTGCGCATCGGCGCTGACCTCGCCGGACCGTTCGTCGTCGATCTCGACGACGTCACCTGGACGCGTTGAGAACGGCGCGCCGCGCGGTCAGGTCGCGACCTGCTCGACGTGGCCGACGATCGTCGCGTCGACCGGGACGAACGTCTCGCGCAGCGCGAGCGCCGCTTCACGACCGCCGATCCAAAACACGAGCTCCCCGGGTGCGGCCGACACCGCGTCGCACGCGACGATCGTCCGTCCTTGCGGCGCAAGGTTCTCGTCGAGCGGCTGCAGCACGAGCAGGCGGACGCCTTCGAGGCCGGAGCACTTCACGGTCGCGACCACGCGCCCGGTCACGCGTCCGAGGTTCATCGCCGCTTCCCGCGCTTGCCGCCGGACGCATCGTCGTCCGCTTCGACCGGCGCCTGGCGCGCGTACACGTCGCGTCCGTCGACGTCCCACGAATCGAGGATCGCCATGATCACGGCGTCGGCCGGCTTGCCTTCGGTGAGGCCGGTCTGCCGGGCCGACGAGCCGGTCGCGTAGAGCACGCGGTCGCCGCGGCCGGCGCCGACGGCGTCGATCGCGACGACGTACTTGCCGGTGGGCGCGTTCCGTTCGTCGACGTCGCGCACGACGAGGAACTTCAACCCGGCGAGCTTCTCGTCCTTCGCGGTCGCGACCACGCTCCCGACGACTTCTCCGATCAGCATCCGGCGCTCCTTGGCGTGCGCGTCATTCGCGCCGCGTGACCACGGCCTGACTCGTCAACTCGCGGAGGTATGCGTCGCGCGCGTCGGCGCGGACGGCGCCTTCGACCTGCTCGAACGGCGGAGCGGGACGATGCGCGACGACCTGCAGGAGGTGAACGCCGTCGACCGTGCGCACCGGGCCGACGAGCGCTCCGTCCTGCGCGCCGTTCGCGGCGGCGAACAACGCCTCGAGGCCCGGTGTCGCGGCGCGCACGGCGCCGAGGGCGCCACCGCTGGGAGCGGTCGCGTGCTCGGAGCGCGTCTTCGCGGCGGTCGCGAACTCGATCTCGCCCTTCTCGATGCGCTGGCGCAACGCCGCGAGTTCCGCCTCGGCGTCCGGGTAGCCGCGCTTGACGAAGCCAGTCGTGCGAGCGCCCTCGGTGCCGGCGCGCAGGAAGATCGTGCGCAGTTCGAGCGACGCGCCGATCTTCCCGTCGAGCTCGGCCGCGTGCTCGTCGCGATACTTCTTCAATTCGGCGCGCGGCCAGCGGCGGTCGGCGAGGCGCTCGAGCAGGAGCATCGCGCGGAAGCGGCGGCTCGACTTCAGTCGATCGACGCTGCGGCCGGTCTTCTTCAGGACATCGTCGAGCGCGGCGTCCTCGAACCCGGGCTTCTCGCGGAGACGGCGCTCGCTCTCCGCGATCGCGCGCGCAAGATCCGCGTCGCCGAGCGTGACGCCCTTCTTCGCCGCGTCGCTCTCGATCGCGACGATGCCGACCAGTTGATCAAGCAACTGGCGATCGCGGTGGCCGCGGCGCGCGAGATCCTTCAGGTAGCGGCGGCCGAGGTCCGCGGCCGTGATCGGCGTGTCCTCGACGCGCGCGACGATTCCCGGCTCGTCGACGGCGGCGATGCGCGCGTGCGCCATGCGGTCCTGCAGCCAGAGGTTCTGCTTCTCCGGCGGCACCGGGTCCTCGGCGTCGATGCCGAAGTCCTGCCGCGCCATGCGGTCGAGCAGCACCAGGCGATGCAGCTCGTGGCGGAACTCGTCCTCGGAGACGCCGCGCTGCGCGAGGGCCTCGGCGAGTCCGGGGCCGTTCTGCTGGCGCCGCGCTTCGGCGTCGAGACGGCGCCACGCGTCGTCGACGTCGGACTCGCTGGCGGAGATCTGCCGGCGCGCCGCTTCGAGCTCGATGACGCGGTCCTGCTCCATCAGCTCGAGCAGTTCCGTGGCGGCCGCTTCGTGCAGCGTCTCGGTGCCGACGAATTCCGCGAACTCGTCGTCGCTCACGTCGCGCTGATCGACGCGCACGACCACACCTGAAGGCAATTCGCCGGAAATCGCGGCGCGAGTCGCGCACAGAGCGGCGATACACGCGAGCGAGCGGAGAGCGAGCGACACGGTTCGCATCGTCGGACGGCGGCCTCACGAGGGTCGACGGGGGCGCGCCAGTCTGCCGAACCTCTCGCCTCGATCCCAGGCCTTGAGCGCAATCCTCCGGCATCCGCGCGCGCTCGCGACGCGCGCACGTGGCGAGGCCGGCGCGAGTTGCGCGCACACTCGCCGGTCGAGCGACGACGAGCGGCGAGTTCTTCCGCGCGTTCACCCGAAGAGGGCACACGTGAAGCACGGTCCTCCGCCGAACGGGCACGGCGAGTGGGCAAGGGCCGGCGGGAATCGTTCTCGCCGGCCCTCATTTTCTTGCTCGCGTTTTTTGCCGCCACGGTCGTGCGACTTGAGCAACAGTTCGAACCGATTGCCGGATGAGGCGCCGACGCAAGTGGCGGTGGCGGCGGACTCGCGGCGCGGCCCTGGCGGCGACCCGCGCAATCCCGAGCTGCGGAAGCGATCACCGGTCGAAAGAGGAACACCATGACCTCCGATCCGAAACGAAAGCCTCGTTCGCGTCCTGCGTGGCTGCCCGCCGCGTTGCCGGCGGGGG
>CAZBOK010000470.1:0-3508 GCA_964493525.1 uncultured Phycisphaeraceae bacterium
GCTTGTCGGCGCGCGAGACCCCGACGGCGGCCGCGAGCGCGGCGCCGTCGAGCGGCGAGGAATTCGTCGCGGGAGCCGCCGGAGCAGGCGCGGTTCCGTCCGGGATCCCGAGGGCGAGAAGGACCAGGAGCGCCGGCGCGCTCATCGGAACTTGACGAGGCGATCGAAGCCGAGCGTCTTGCATCGCGGGCACGGCTGCGCGTCACCGCCCTTGGTGTCGGCGCCGCCGTTCCGGGCGAACGTTTCCATCCAGCCGTGGCCGCCGCACGTCGAGCAGAAGCGCTGATCGAGCGACAGGATGTTCACGACCTTCGTCTGCTCCGCGAAGAACGCCATCAGGAACGAGGTGCGCTCGACCGGCGATGCGGCCGCCCACCAATCCTCGGGCGTCGGCGGGATGTCGGCGATCTCGCCTTCCTTCTTCTTCTTGTCGTTGCGCTTCGCGGCTTCCTTCAGCTTCTCCTTCAACTTCTCGTTGATCTTGTCCTGCAGCGTCGGCTCGCCGGCGCCCTTCCCCTTCTCCTTCGCGTTCTTCTCGGCCTCCGCCTTCTCCTTGGCCTTCTCGTCGTCCGTCTTCGAGTAACCCTTCTTCGCGTCGTCGCCGAGGATGAACGTCCCGCCGCCGTAGGACGCGTTCACCGGAGCACCGGCGCTGCCGCGCTTCGAGAACAGGTCGGCCACGTCCTCCGTCTTCACGTCGTAGTACTTCGCGAGCTTCTCCTTCACCTCGTTGAACGCGTGGTCGCGCGCCCACGTCATCGCCGGGCCGAGCGTGATGTCCTTCTCGTTCGCCTTGTCCTGGCAGGCGTTGCGGAGGAAGGTGAAGAAGTCGGTGCGGATGTTCGACGTGAGGCCCGCGCGCTGCCGCGCGGCGATGTCGTTCATCTCCAGGTTCACAAGGTTGATCTGCTGCGAGTTCGGCCACTTCTTCACGAAGTCCTGCGCGAGCGCGTACGCCTCGCGGTAGGCCTGCCGGTACTTGAGCGACTTGATGCGACCCAGGCAGTCGGTCTGCTCGACTTCCTTCGCGCGGACCTCGAGCAGCTTCAAGCGCTGTTTGATCCACTCCGCCTTCAACTGCGCGTCGGCGTCCTGGCACGCGTGGTAGGCCTTGGTCGCTTCCTCGGTGAGGCCGAGCGACTCCGCGTAGAGCCCGAGGTTGTACCAGTCGACGGCGGTCGTCGGGTTCACCTCGGCGCGGTGCTTCTCGAACAGCGGTTCGGGCGCTTCGACGTCGAGCGCGTCCACCTGCACGTTCTCGATCGAGCGGATCGAGTCGATCGGGATCGGGACGGTCTGACCACGTTTGGTCAGGATCAGCTTGCCGTCCTCCTGACCGAACTTCAGCCCGATGAACTCGCCCGTCGTCGTCTTGACCCGCAGCGCCGTGACGAAGATCGGCGGCGGTTCGTCGCCGACGAAGCCCCGACTGCGCTTGATCTCCGCGACGTCCTCGGTGCGCATCTGGTCCCAGCGCAACGCGAGGATGCCGCCGGTGTCGTCGCGGCGCAGCGTGATCCCGCGCGCTTCGTCGAAGCCGTCCTCGAGGATCGCGCCGGACAGCTCCACGCCGGATCGCAGGTGCACCACGACCGACTGCTCCGAGCGCGGAGCCGCGAGCGCGGGAACGGCGATCGACGCGGCGAGCGCGAGGCACGGGAGGACGCGGATCATCGAGTGGACCGTCATGGCGGACACCTCGCTCACTTCTTGGCCGGCGGTGCGCCGGGTTTGTCAGTCTTCTGGTTCGCGCCG
This sequence comes from uncultured Phycisphaeraceae bacterium, assembly GCA_964493525.1. Classification (GTDB taxonomy): domain Bacteria; phylum Planctomycetota; class B15-G4; order B15-G4; family JADJEK01; genus CAZBOK01. The sequence continues at coordinate 1,756 of CAZBOK010000470.1, forward strand.
GGAAGCACAAGGGAGCCGCCGCCGGAGAGACCGGATGCGCCGGCTTTCACCGATCGGATCAGCGCGCTCGGATCGGCGTTCGGACGCGAGAACACGGTGAAGCTCTCGCCGTGCTTCTTGGCCGCGTCCTTCGTGTACACCTCGACGGTCGCGAGCACGCCGCCGCGCGCGGCGTCCGCGGGAGCCTCGGGGTCGACGGCGAAGCGCACGGAGTAGAAGACGTTTTGGCGGCCTTCGACCGGGACGTCCTTCACCGCGCTCAGGTCCGGCTCGCCGTTCGGCGCGTTGCGCAGGCGATCCTCGATCCGGACGCGGACCTCTTCGGTGACCTGTGCGCGGATCTGTCGCTCGGTCGCGTCGCGGTGGATCGCGAGGCCGGTCGCGAAGAGGCCGAGGATGCCGACCACGCCGACCAGGAACACGGTCAGCGCGGCGAGCACTTCGAGCAGCGTGAAGCCGCGCGCGCGATCACGAGGGTCGCAGGTTCGATCGCTCACGGGTCGTTCCAGTCTTCGCGGTACACCGGGATCTCGACGACGCGCTGGAAGGTGCGGCCGACGTGCACGCGTGCGCCCGCGGCGTGCGAGAGCTTCGCGGTGCCGCGCTGCGCGCGATCGACGCGGATCTCCGGCCCGGAGGCGTCGAGGATGCGCATCCACTCGCCCTCGACCTTCAGGTACTTCTCCGTGTTCATCGCCGCCTCGAACCCGCGCGGGCGCTCGACACGCACCGTGTTCGAGGACGGCGTCATGTCGGACAGCAATCGCACCAACTGCGACTCGTCGGGGTCGCGCTCGACGACGATCGTCACCCGGATTCGGCGCGGGAACACGTCGTCGTCGCCGCGCGCCAGCGAGTCCTTCCCCTTCGCGAGCGGGAATGCGTTGCTGCCGCCGTCCTTGGCGAGCACGGCGCGCGTGGAGTCCCACGCGATGAAAGGGCCGCCCGGCGCGTTCGGCGCGGTGTCGAAGCTCTGCGTGTCGCGCGACCAGAACTCGAAGCCGAGGTAGAGCACGCCGTCCGAGAGCGCGATGCCGTTGGCGATGAGCTTCTTCGGCGACTCGAACGCCTGTTCGGCATCCGGCGCGAACAGCGAGTCCTCGCCGCCGATCGGCGTGCGATAGAAACGCACCAGGGTGAGCAGCGACGGATCGGCGTCCTTTGCCGGGATCGCGGCCGTCGCGAAGCCGACCTCGGCGAGGCCGCCCGGAGCGCGCGCGTTGTGCGCGTCCGGGTCGACGTCGCGGTTCGCGAGCTTCCCGCCGGGCACGTCGCCGAGCACTCGGAGCCGGTTGTCGGTGCGCTCCTCCGGGCAGCTCCGCACGAAGCGGATGCGCTGCAGGAGGCTCTCGTCCACGCCGTTTCCGTCGAGGTCGTACAGGCCGTAGTCCGCGAGCATGCGCACCGCGGGAGCGACGGACGACGGCGCGGAGTCCGCGCGCGACATGCGCAGCTCGGATGCGATCTCCTCGAGCAACACCGCGCCCTTCTCCATCGATTCGCGGCCGGTCTCGCCGGTGCGCCACACGTCGAGCGCGCTCTTCACCATCTGGAAAAGCATGCCCGCGAGGAGCGCGAAGATCGCGATCGCGGTGAGCAGCTCGATCAGCGTGAAGCCGCGGCGACGCGAGTTCATCGCCACTCCTCGTACGTGCGTCGCGGCGGGCCCGCGATCCACTCGATGCCGAGCGCGCGCAACCGCGGCGAACGCTTCCACTCGTTGCTGCCTCCGCGCGTCGGGCCCGGGTCGGGT
>CAZBOK010000471.1:0-3504 GCA_964493525.1 uncultured Phycisphaeraceae bacterium
CCGGCGGGAACCCGTCGTACTCGGGGCGCGCGTCGGTGGTCGGCGCGAGGAACTGTCGCAGCCCGAAGCGCGTGGCGAGCGCCGCCTGCAGTCGCAGGCACGCACGCTCTCGCGGAACGTCCCGCTCGGTGCGGTTGTCGAGCCCCCAATCCGCGTGAGCGAACGCGTTCGGGCCTTCCACGAGAGCATGACAAAGCTCGTGAAAGATCATCTGTGCAAGCGAGTCGTCCGGATCGAGCGTCTCCGGCGTCCCGATCCGGAGCGTCCCGCGACCGTCGCTGGACGCGAAGACCTCGGCATCCCGAACCACCGCGAGCCCGATCCGGGCGGCGGTGGCAAGCCAGATCTGATCGAGGGGATCGCGGTAGGCTCGGCGGATCGATCGACTCGGCATCGAAGCGAGATCCTCGGTTTTCTTTCCGGATCAGGAGAGTGTGAATCGCCTCAAACCCTACGGAGTCCACGACTTGACCGAAGCGCCCACTCTCTCATCGGATCGATTGCCGAAAGTCTTTGACGCACTCGAACAGGGGCGAGGTTGTGAGAAATCCAGAGGAAACCGAATGCACGAATACCCCGACAGAATAGAGTTCGGGTCGGCGGAGGTTGTTGAAGGTTTCAGCGACCAGGTGCCGCGTTCCCGGTCGGATCGCGGCGGAAGGCAAAAAGGAAGGCAAATGAGTCGTTCGATTTCACGAGGCATTGGCGCCCGCCTCCATGCGCGCCGAGTCTTCAGCTCCGCGGTTCTCGCCGTCCTCTCGCTCGGGTTCTCGAGCGCGGCGTTCGCGGCGGATCCCGACCTCAAGGTCGCCTACATCAACGGCCCGGAACAGGCCGATGTCGGCCAGTCGAACGTGATCAACCTGAGCATCGTGCCGGAGCTCGGGAGCGGCCCGTACAACCCGGTGCTGAACCCCTACACGGCGAGCGTCGTCCTCCGCCCCGTCGTCCCCGGGCCCGATGTCCCGGTCGGCGTGTGCAACGGCCAGGTGCTGGGCGTTCAGTACGTGACCTGCATCATCCCCGACCTCGCCGCCGGCCTCTACACCTGGGTCGTCGTGATCTCGAACGTCCCCGGTGAGACGAACACCGCGAACAACGAGGGCTTCGGCCAGACGATGGCGCTGCTGAAGACCGACCTCGAGCTCGACGACGACTCGAACATCACGGTCGGCGTCGACCAGAACGAAGTCGGCGACACCACCGAGATCGTCGGCGTGAAGAACGTCGGCACCCCGGACGGCGTGCTGATCTTCGGCGCCTTCGCCGATCCGGTCGTGCCGTGGCTCTCGATCGACCCGCCGTCGAGCTTCGCCGCGGGCGGTTCGCAAAACGACGTGACTCTCACGTTCCATCACGCGGGGCTCGATCTCGGCACCTTCACGACCACGGTGCACTTCAAGAACCTCGTCCACCTCACCGACGAGAAGACGATCACCGTCAAGCTCATCGTCGGCAAGCCGCGCTTCTGGCCGGGCGATCGCATCCGCGGCCAGATCGAGGCGAACGGCGAGCAGGACGAAGTCGTGTTCGACGGCGTCGAGGGCGAGCGCGTCGGTCTGCGCCTGATGCCCGCCGGTAAGGGCGACCTCGACGCGAAGATCACCGTGCTCGATGAAGCGAGCAACGTGATCCGCGTCCTGCATTACTCGCCGGCCCACAAGTGGCAGAAGAAGAACCTCAAGCTCGACCGCTCCGGCACGATCCGGCTGCTGATCGAGGGCGAGGGCGGCACCGCCGGCGTGTACAAGATGCGCACCAGCCGGAAGTACCCGGCGCTCGCGCGGCCGCGCGTCGTCAAGCTCCACTCGACGTCCTCGCCGGTCGACGTGAACTTCCTCGCGGTGAAGACCGGAGAGATCAACTTCTCGGTCGATCCGAACGCCGACTTCGCCGGTCCGACGGTGCTCGGCTACACGACGGCGGGCGGCGGACTGTTCGACCTGACGAGCTTCTCCGACCCGGGCAACGCCGACGAGATCCTCGTCACCGCGGTGCCGATCTCGACCTCCGGTGAGGGCGTGATCCACATCTCCGGGTTCGGCGCGTCGGGCGATCCGGGCGCGAAGGTCTACGTCTGGCCGGTTCAGCACGTGCCGGGACGCGACCGCGTGATCCTGCACTGAGCCGTATCCGCGTCACTCCGGACTCACACCGCCTTCCCTGAGTCCGTGTGGCCCTGAGCGCGGGCTCGATCGGTTCAACCGGTCGAGCCCGCGCTGTTTTCACGCGCGCGGTTTCCGAGTCGGATCGCGCGGGCGCACGGAGGCGTACTGCGGCGGCCACGCCTGATCGAAGTGTGCGCGCGCCTCGGCGGCGTGCAGCGTGAAGTACGGATCCTTCAGGTGCGGCCGCGCGAGCACGCAGAGGTCGGCGCGCCCGGCCGCAAGGATCGTGTTCACGTGGTCGGCGCTCTGGATGTTCCCCACCGTCATCGTCGGCACGCGCGCCTCGTGGCGGATCAGCTCCGAGAACCGCACCTGGAACATGCGCCCGTAGTCGGGCCGCGAGTCGGGCGTGGTTTGTCCGGCCGACACGTCGACGATGTCGCAGCCGTGCTCCGCGAGTGCGCGCGCGATCGCGACCGCGTCTTCCTCCGACGTGCCGCCCTCCTGCCAGTCGCTCGCCGAGATGCGCACCGACAACGGCCGATCGCTCGGCCACTCCGCACGGACCGCATCGAGCACCTCGAGCGGGAAGCGGAGCCGGTTCCCGACGCTGCCGCCGTAACCGTCGCTGCGGACGTTCGTGAGCGGCGACAGGAACGACGCCAGCAGATACCCGTGCGCCATGTGCACTTCGAGCAGATCGAATTCCGCCTCGACGGCGCGCCGAGCCGCGCGCGCGAAGTCGTCGCGCACGCGGTCCATGTCGGATCGATCCATCTCGCGCGGCACCTGACTCTCCGGCAGGTACCGCAGCGGCGACGCGGCGATCAGCGGCCAGTTGCCGTCGGCAAGCGGGCGGTCGATGCCCTCCCACGCCACGCGCGTCGAGCCCTTGCGACCGGCGTGCGCGATCTGCAGTCCGATCTTCGCGCGCGTCCACCGATGCACGAACTCCGTCACGCGCCGCCACGCCGCGACGTGCTCGGGCGCATACATCCCGGCGCACCCCGGCGAGATGCGGCCGTCGCGCGACACGTCGGTCATCTCGGCGATCACGAGGCCCGCTCCGCCGACGGCGCGGCTGCCGAGATGAACGAGGTGCCAGTCGTTCACGAGTCCGTCGTCGGCCGAGTACATGCACATCGGCGACACCACGACGCGGTTCTCGAGCCGCAGGCCTCGCAGCGCGAACGGCGTGAACATCGGCAGCGGCGCCGCGCCGTCGCTGGTGCGCGCGGCGCCCGCGCGCGCCGCGAAGTCCTCGCGCGTGCGATCGACGAACGACGGGTCGCGCAGCGCGAGGTTGTCCCACGTGATCCGCTGGCTGCGCGTCGTCTGGTTGAAGGTGAATTCGACGGCGCCCTGCCGCACGTAGCGCGCGACGTTCTCGAACCAG
>CAZBOK010000472.1:0-3502 GCA_964493525.1 uncultured Phycisphaeraceae bacterium
GCTGCGTCGCGACGAGCTCGCGTTCGATCGCGGGGCCGGGTCGCGCGCGGACGCATCGCCGCCCGCCGCGGACGCGACGCCCGAAGTGCGGATGCTGCATGCGGCCGAGATGCTCGAGGCCGGCGACGCGGAAGGCGCCGCGGAGCAGTACCGCCGCGCGGCGATCGACCTCCCGAGCGATCCGACCGTCCGCGTCGCACTCGGCGAAGCGCTGCTCGAGGCCGGCGACCGCGACGGCGCGATCGCCGCGTTCCACGCAGCCGAGCGAATCGACGCGACGTGCATCGACGCGTGGGTCGGCGTGGGGCGCGCCGCCCTCGCGGCCGGACGCGCGCAGGACGCGGTCGCCGCGCTCGACCACGCCGTGAAGATCCGGCCCGACCATCTACCCACTCGATCGCTCCTCGTCGCCGCGAGCGTCGCGGCCGGCGACCGATCGCGCGCCGCCGCGGAAGCCGCGGAGGTCCGGATGCGCTCCCCCGGAAGCCGCCTCGATCGGGCCTGCCGCGAATTGCTCGCAAGGACCGGCGGCACTCCGGTCGAAAGTCCTCCTGGCCAATGAACTCGCAACTCGTGGGTGGTTATTGCGTGCTGCTCGCGATCGCGGGCGGCGCGTCCTTCGCTGCCGGCTACGCGGGCTACCTGCCGCCGTGGTCGTGCTGGGTCGGGGGCGCGCTCGCGTTCGTTGCGGTCGCGGTGCAGTGCATCGCGGCGTTCCGCGCCGCGCGCGCCGACGCCGCGTTCCGCCATTGGTGCGCGCTGCTCGGTGACGCGGGCGAGCCGTCGCCGCCCGCCCCTTCTCTGCCGTCGCCGTTCGACTCGTGCGCGCGCGCGGTGCGCGATCGCGTCGAGCGGATCGTCGAGGACTCGAACGCGCGCACCGCGGACTCGCGGCGTGCGCGCATCGCGTTGAAGGCGCTGCAGAACGACCACGGCGCGATCCGCGCACTGCTCGACAATCTCTCGGACGGGGTGCTGCTCGTGGAACAGGACGGCAAGCCGAGCGTGATGAACCGCGCCGCCCGCCATTTCCTCGGCATCGGTCCGGAAGAGGCGCTCGGCGCGACGCTGCGCGACACGATCCGCCGGCCCGCATTGCGCGCGCCGCTCGAAGAAGGAGTCCTCGGCGGTTCCGGAGGCGGCGGCGATCGTCGCCGCAGTCGCGACATCGACTGCTCCGACCAGACCGAGCGGCTCGTGCTGCGCGTCTCCTTCCGCGAAGTCGGCCCCGCCGGCGCGGGCGCGAGCGAAGCGACGGCGAACAAGGCGGCGCTCGCGGTGCTCTTGCGCGACGTGACGCGCGAGGTCGAGCTGAACCGCATGAAGTCGGACTTCGCGTCGTCCGTGTCGCACGAGTTGAAGACGCCGCTGTGCTCGATGCGCGCGTTCCTCGAGATGCTGATCGACGGCGACATCGACGGCGAAGCGGAGCGCACCGAACACCTGCGTCTCGTGCTGAACGAGACCGAGCGATTGACGACGCTGGTGCAGAACCTGCTGAACCTGTCACGGCTCGAGGCGGGCATCACGAAGATGGCCCGCGAGCCCGTCGACGTCGCGCGCCTCCTGAATCACCTGCGCGAGGTCGTGACGCCGCTCGCGAACTCGCGGCGCCAGGTGCTCGTCTTCGAAGTGTCCGAGTACATGCCGACGGTGACCGGCGACGTCGCGATGCTCGAGCAGGGGCTGATGAACCTGGTCTCGAACGCGATCAAGTACACGCCCGAAGGCGGCAGCATCCGCGTGAAGGCGGGCTGGTCGGGCAACGATCTCGAGGTCGTCGTCTGCGACACCGGCGTCGGCATCCCGGAGAAGGCCCTCGGCCTGATCTTCGAGAAGTTCACGCGTCTCGAGAACCACGCGGGTCTGAAGGCGACGGGCACCGGCCTCGGTCTGCCGCTCGCGAAGTTCGTCGCCGAAGCGCACGGCGGACGCATCGCGGTCAAGTCCGAAGTCGGCAAGGGCAGCGAGTTCCGGATGCTGCTGCCGGCGCGACGCGGGCAGGAGAGTTCCGAAGCGGTCCTGATCGGTCTGGAGGGTTTGGCCAGATGAGCGACATCGTGAAGCGCCGTGTCCTGGTCGCCGATGACGATCCGTCGATCCGCCACGCGGTCCGGCTCAAGTTGACGAAGGCCGACCTCGACGTGATCACCGCGCAGGACGGCGAGGAAGCATTGCGGCTCGCGCTCGAGCAGGAGCCCGAGCTGATGATCGTCGACGTCGCGATGCCCTACATGACGGGGTACGAGCTGTGTCGTGAGCTCCGCAAGAACACGCGCTTCGGCCGCACGCCCGCCATCGTCCTCACTGCGATGGAGCAGGACATCGATCCGAAACTCGCCGCCGAGCTCGGCGTGGTCCGCTTCATGACGAAGCCGTTCTCGCCGCGCGAGCTGGTCGCGACGGTGCTCGAGCTGTTGAAAGACGCGCCGCCGCGCACGCCCGTCGCGGGCCGCGCACCCACGCCGGGGATCCCCGGCGGTCCGGCGGATCCGCGATGACCCGACCGTTCGCCCTCGCCGCCGCAGTCTGCACCGGCGCGCTCTCGCTCCTTGCCGCGGCCATCGGCGAGAGGGTCGGCGCGGGTCGCGCGCTGTTCGGCGTGGTCGCGACGGCGTCGGTCGCGACGGTCGCGTTCCGCTCCGGCGCGTTCGGCGGTGTCGCTTCGGCGATCGCCGCGACGCTCGTGTTCGCCGGCGGCGCGTTGATCGGCGTCCCCGCGGCTCCGGTCTCATCGGCGTGCGTCGGCGCCGCGTTGATCGCGTTCGGCTGGATCTCCGGACGGTCGGCGCAGCTCCGCCGGCAGCTCGCGGACGCGTTCGAGGAGGAGGCGCTCCTCGTGCGGCGCGAGCTGTACCGCATGAAGAAGGAAGCGGGGAAGGTGTCGCGCGGCACCGTGCGCTCGACCGCTCCGCCGGAGGCGCCGGCTCCGAAGGCCCCGACCATCGACGCGGCCGCGTTCGCGAAGCTCGTGTCGTCGATCTCCGGCGCGCTGAACGAGGATCGCCTGGTCGAAGCGCTGACCGTCGCGTCGCGCGATGCGTGCGCCGCGAGCGACGCGACGATGTTCATGCTCGATCGACGCGCAGACCGCGTGCAGCCGGGCAAGAGCGCCGACGGCAGGTCGGATGTTCCCGCGACTGAGATCGAGCCGCTGGCTCGGCTCGCGCTCAAGACGCGCGGCGTGCTCGCGCGGGTCGAGTCGGATGCGACGACGCCCGCGGGTCAAGCGTTCGAGACCGCGGGCGCCGACGCGGCGTTCGCCGCTCCGCTGTTCGATCGCCAGCTCTCCGCCGGCGTCCTCGTCGTGCGCGACGCGAAGGTCACGCCGGCCGACGCGAAGGCGGCGCTGACGGCGATCTCCGCGGTCGGCGGCCTCGCGCTCGCGAACGCGCGACTCGGCCGCCAGTCGGAACAGTCGTCGCGGACCGATCCGCTCACCGGTTTGCCGAACACCACGGCCGTGCGCGAGGTGCTCGACGAGCAGCTCGCGCGCGGCCTC
>CAZBOK010000473.1:0-3475 GCA_964493525.1 uncultured Phycisphaeraceae bacterium
GCGCCAGCCGCACGCCCGCGACGCAGTCGCAGCAAAGCCAGCGGCGCCAGCCGCAAAGCCAGCGACGCAGTCGCAGCAAAGCCAGCGGCGCCAGCCGCAAAGCAGCGACGCAGTCGCATCCCCGCCCGCGCAGCGGTGTGGCGAGCGCCCCGCATCGTTGCTACCGTGCGCCGCGTCCCCGAGAGAAAAAGGCGATCGCTCTCCGGCTCGTCCGGAGGGAGGAAAGTCCGAGCTCCGCAGGGCAAGGTGCCGGGTAACGCCCGGGGGCCGCGAGGCCATGGAAAGTGCAACAGAGAGCAAACCGCCAACCTCCGAGCGATCGGAGCGGCAAGGGTGAAACGGTGCGGTAAGAGCGCACCAGCGGCGTGGGCAACCACGCCGGCTCGGCAAACCCCACCTGGAGAAAGACCGAATAGGGGAGGATGATCCGGCCCGGATCGCCAGGACTCCCGGGTAGGTCGTTCGAGGTCGGTCGCGAGGCCGATCCCAGAGAAATGGTCGCCGCCCGCGCAAGCGGGAACAGAACTCGGCTTATTGATCTCTCGGGGACACTTTTCCTCTCGCCCGGAGATGCTCGATGATCGCTTCGCTCGCGCCGCTGTGGTCCGCGATCGTGCTCGCCGCGCTCGGCGGCGGCGACGACTTCGCGACGGCGCTGCGGCACTACCAGGACGTGGTTCGTGTCCTCGTCAGCGAGGAGCGCCTGAAGGACGCGGATGTGGACGCGACGAAGGAGGCGATCGCCGCGGTCGCCGCGACGGGCGATGCGGCGTCGCTCGACCAGCTCGCGACCGACTCCGACGCGCTCTCGAAACGGATCGGCGCGCTCGTTCTGGAGCGCGGCCAGAAGCGCGCGGACCGCGACCAGCTGAAAGGCGGCCTCGCGGACCAGAACGGCAAGGACCGCGAGCGCGACGAGAAGAAGCTGCACGACCTCGACGACCGGCTCACGATCATCGACGGCCAGTTGCCGCGCGTGACGCGGTTGCACGACCTCGTGTTCACGGGCCTGCTCGACGCGATCGACCGCGTGGGCGCCGCGAGTCCGGACGCGGCGTTCGAGTCTCTGGTCGCCAACTTCAAGATCGACGTCGCGGCGATCGCCGAGCGCGACCTGCGCGTCGCTGATCTCGAAGCGCGCGCGAACACCGCCGCCGCGAAGACGAACGGCGCTGCCGACGAAGAACGCAGGAAGCTCGAACGCGAAACCGCGGAGCTGAACGCGCGAATCGAGACCGCGCGCGCCGACCTCGGCGAGCGCAAGGCGCTGCAGTCGCGCCGCATCGCCGCGCTCGCTCGGCTGTTCCCGAAACTCCCGGACGGTCGCCGCAAGCTCGAAGTGGACCGCATCCGCAAGGATCTGGACGACGATCAAGAGTGGTCGGTGCGCGCGTTCCGCGCCGAGTTGTGGGGCGCGCTGCCGGCGGACAGCGTCGTGGCGGACCTGCTCACGGTGATGCACCAGGCAGCGCGCGCGAAGGCGACGATCGACAAGTCTCTCGACCCGCTGCGCGAAGCCTACGACCGCGCCGCGAAGGCACTGGTCCAGGCATCGAAGGGCTCGACGCAGGTCCCGACCGCGACCGCGGAGACGGAAGCGCGCGCGCGCAAGGAACTGCAGACTGCGAGCGCGAGCGGCTTCGGCGAATCGCGGGTGATGGAAGCCTGCGTGCGCGGCCTGACGTCGCAACTTGCCGTGGTCGAGGGCGCCGCCCGTACCGCCGCGGTCGACGCGATCACGAAGGCGATCGCGAAGGAGACCGACTCGGATGTCCGCTCGCGGCTGGTGTCGTCGCTCGCCGGCGTCGCGGATGACGGCGCGCTCGCCGCGTTGCGCGGCTTCGCCGAGAAGGGCGCGGACGTCCGCGCTCGCATCGCCGCGCTCGATGCACTCGCCGCCGGCACGGGCGACGAAGCGACCGTCGACCTGATCGTCTCGCGCCTGCTCGCCGACTCGGACTGGCGCGTGCGCGCCGCATCGATCCGCTACCTGGTCCAGGTGCCGCGCAAGCGCGCGGTCCCCGCGCTGATCGCGTCGCTCGGCGTCGAGGTCGGCCGCCTGGTCGACGACGCGGAGCACGCGCTCACGGAGCTCACCGGGCAGTCGTTCCACGGCGACGCCAAGCTCTGGAAGGATTGGTGGGCGGCGAACGAGGCGACGTTCTCGGTGAAGCCACACGCATCGGACGACGCCGTCGCGAACGCGGCCGCCGACGCGCGCACGGGGCAATCGCAGGAGCACGTCTCCTTCTACGGGATCCAGACGCGGTCACAGCGCGTGCTGTTCGTCGTCGACCGCTCGGGCTCGATGGACGAGCCGCTCTCCGCGGAGAAGGACGACAAGAAGGGGATGAAGAAGATGGCGGCCGCGAAGGCGGAGCTGAAGGCCGCGATCGCCGGGTTCTCGGCGGGCGATCGTTTCAACATCATCACGTACTCGACGGACGTCACGCGCTGGCAGCGCCGCATGGTCGAGCACTCCGACAAGACCGTGCGCGCGGCAGACGCGTGGATCGACAAGGACGTTCAGGCGCTCGGCGGCACGAACATCCACGACGCGCTGCGCGAAGCGTTCCAGCTCGCGGGGATCGGCGCGGTCGACAAGGCTTACGAGGCGGGCGTCGACACCATCTTCTTCCTCACCGACGGCAAGCCGTCGGTGGGCGAGGTGGTCGACCCGAACGAGATCCTCGTGCGCGTGCGCGAGTGGAACCGACTGTCGCGGATCGTGGTGCACACGATCGGCGTCGGCAAGGACCAGGACGAGGTGTTCCTGCGCCGGCTCGCGCAAGAGAACGGCGGCCAGTACGCGAGGAAGTGACGATGTCGCGCGCGCTCATCGCTCGATGCGCCGGGCTCCTGTTGCTGGTCTTGTTCGCGGCGGTGGCGCGCGCGGGCGACGCGCTCCTGCTCCAGCACGCGCGCGTGCTCGCTCCCGCGGGCGATTCGTGGCGCGATGACCAGGACGTCGCGCTCGACGGTGGCAAGATCGTCGCGATCGGCCCGAGCGGCTCGATCGACGCGCGGATCGCCGCGGATCTGCGGCGCATCGACCTGCACGGCCAGCGGCTCGTTCCGGGGCTGATCGATCTCCACACGCACCTCCTGCTGCATCCGTACGACGAGACGCCGTGGGACGAGCAGGTCACGAAGGAGTCGCTCGAGGCGCGCACGATTCGCGCGACGGCGGCGGCGCGCGCGACGCTGGCGGCCGGCTTCACGACGATCCGCGAGCTCGGCACCGAGGGGGCGGGCTTCGCCGACGTCGCGCTGCGCGACGCGATCGCGCGCGGCGTGATCCCGGGCCCGCGCATCTTCGCGGCGACGCGCGCGATCGTGGCCGAAGGATGCTACGGGCCTCGCGGATTCGACCCGCGCATCGAGATCCCGCAGGGCGCGGAGGAAGTGAACGGCGCGGATTCCGCGCGCGGCGCCGCGCGGCGGCAGATCGCGGCGGGCGCCGACTGGATCAAGC
>CAZBOK010000474.1:0-3466 GCA_964493525.1 uncultured Phycisphaeraceae bacterium
ACGCTGCGTCGGATCTTCGAGCCGTTCTTCACGACGAAGGAGATCGGCAAGGGCACCGGGCTCGGGCTCTCGACGGTGCACGGCATCGTCAAGCAGAGCGACGGCTTTGTGTCGGTCTCGAGCGCGCCCGGCGTCGGCTCGACGTTCGAGGTGTTCCTGCCGCGCGTCGACGCGGAGCCCGAGCCGATCGATGCGACGCCGGCGCCGCTGCGCGTGGTCGGCGGGAAGGAGACGATCCTCTTCGCGGAAGACGACGCCGACGTGCGGCGGCTCGTCGCGCGCGTGCTGCGCGGAGCCGGCTACGACCTCATCGAATGCGCTGACCCGCTCGAAGCGCTCGCGATCGCGCGCGACCCGACCCGGAAGATCCACCTGCTGCTCTCGGACGTCGTGATGCCGCACAAGAGCGGGCCCGAACTCGCGCAGGAGATCCTGATGCTGCGGCCCGATCTGCGCGTCTTGTTCATGTCGGGGTACGCGCACGACGCGCTCGCCGGTCGCGGCATCGTCGACTCCGGGCGCTCGTTCCTCGAGAAGCCCGTCGCGCCGCAGCAACTGCTCGAGCGCATTCGCGAGCTGCTCGACACCGGACCAGGCGCGGCCTGATCAGTCGCTCGAGGCGATCGGGTCGCAAACGTCGACGGCCACCGCGGTGGCGCCGTCCGGCGCGGCGTCGACCTCGATGCGCACGCGGCGGCCGCCGCGGACGTCGACGCGCAGCGCGGTCGCCGGCTTGCCGGCCGCGAGATCGTCGATGCGCGCGCGTTCGGCGCCGTCGACGAGCACGCGGAGCGCGGCGCGCGAACCGTCCGGCGCGGTCGAATCGATCCCGACGAATCCGTTGATCGACGCGAAGCGTCCCTCGAGATCGAACTCGACGGCGCCCCCGGAGGCGAGACCGAGCCCGTTCAAGTACGCCGCGCCGCCGACGCGCAGTCGTCCGCCGTTCGCGGCGCGGTCGACCACGGCGTTGCCTGCGGCGAGCGGCAGCGCCGCCAGACGCTCGCCGACCAGCGGCCGCACGCGGAAGAACGCCGCGCGCGCGAACGCGAGCGTCCCGCCGTCGGTCGCGAGCGAGAGCTGCGCCCGCCATTGCGACTCGAACGCGGTCGCGGGGATCAGGAACACGTCTTCCTGCCAACGCGACGGATCTTCGCCGCGGGGCGTGACGGTTCCGAGCGTGACGCCGTTCAGGACCAGGCGGTAGCTCGTCGGAGCGGGAGTCGGCGCGCGGCGCACGACGACGGCGATGGTGTCGGCGAGCGGCTGCGGCAGGTCGATCACGAAGTCGACGCGGCCGCCGAACTGGCACACGTCCTCGCGCACGCGCTCGCCGGTCTCGGCGATCAGCTCGCGCGACGCGGGCTGCGCTTCGCCGTTCACGATCATCGTGAACTCGTTCGCGCTGCGCGGCTCGGCGGGAGCGAAGTCGTCCTTGCGCAGGCGCGGCAATCGCAGCTCGCGGAACAGACCCGACGGCTCCTTCACCTCGCGCACCGCGGCCCGCGCGAGCGCGGACTCCGTGATCGCGTCGAGGCGCGGTTTCGACTCGCGGAACGAGTCGGCGAGCCGGTGGAACTCCGCGTCGTCGAGGTCGAGCGCCGCGATGATCAGGAGCGATTCGTCGTTCGCGAGGAACCCGCGCGCCGCCGGCAGCCCGTCGACGAGCACGGCCTGGAGCGGCGTCGCACGGTAGCCGGCGTCGTCCGCCATGAGCCACGCGCTCGACTCGAGTGGCTGCGGCTTCCAGCCGATCCGATACTCGACGTTCGACGCGCGCGTCGCGAAGCGCGACTCGACGCCCTTCGGCAGGCGCGGCTTTCCATGCGCGCGGTACGGGAACACGCGCGGAACCCCGAGCGCGAACCAGAGCGGGGGCGGCGGCGCGAGCACGTCGGTGCCGGCGTGGTTCAGGAGCAACGCGCCGCCGACCCGTCGCAGCGCGGCGATCCGCGGGACGAGCGCCGGATCGGCGAGGTCGACTTCGCGCACGACGCCGGGCGCCTCCGGATCGGTGACTTCGACGAGCAGTGCACGGAATCCGCAGGCGGGCGCGGCGCCGGCGTCGGAGAGCGTGAGCGCGCGCGTCTCTCCGCCGACGAGCGGGAGGAGCAGTCCGCGCGCGAACTTGCCGAGCGGTCGAACGCCGCCCGCGTCCGCGACCGTGACGTCGACCAGTCGGTCGGGCGCGATGCCGACGTCGTTGAACCAGAGCCCCGCGAACGTGATCTCCGGCGATCGATTCGTCAGCACGACCGATTCGGATCCCCGCGCGACGTCCGCCGGCCGCGGGTCGAGGTGCCACACCGCCGGCGTCGCGGACGCGAACGCGTCGAGCGGGCGGCCGGCGGGATTCAGCGCGGGCGATCCGTCGGCGCGCGCGACGATCGACTCCCCGTGCTCGTGCAGGATTGCGACGCGTCCCGCGACGTCGCCGGTCTCCGGCGCGTTCTCGCCGAGCGCGCTCGCGAGATCGAACCACGCGTCGCCGCCTTCGATCAGCGCGAGCGCCGGCGTCGTGATGGCGGCGCCCGGCGCGAGTTCGAGCCCGCCGCGGAAGTTCACCGTCGCGGACAACACGACCGTCCCGTCCGGCTGCGGCGTCGCCGAGACCGTCGTGTCCGCCGCGCGATCGCCGAGGAACGCGCCGACCACCACCGCGCGCCGCGACGAGTCGGCGACCGCGATGAAGCGCGGTCCCGCGACCGACTGCGAGAGAGGCGTCAGCATCGAGCGCGTCCCGTCGAACGTCAGCGCGCGCAGTCGCCGCACGGGAACCGCGTCCCCGACGCGTTCGCCGCCGAGCACGTCGATCGATGCGACCGTCACCGGGCCGGTGCCGGCATTGGTCGCGGTGACCGTGATCGTGAACCCGTCGCCGTCCGCGCGCGGTGTCCGCTCCCGGCGCAGCCGGACCGTCGCGGCGTCCCCCGCCGAGACCACGGCCTTCGGCTCCGGCGCCGCGGGCGACGGGGCCCCCGACTCCTGCGCGGAGGCGGCGACGGCCGAAAAGAGGAGAAGCACTGCCGCGGGCGTCGATCGCTTCATGACGGGGCCTGCATTAAAAAGGATATGGTGCGCGACTCGCCCGGGGTAACCGCGGCGCGAGAGCGGCGACAGACGAGAGCTTGGTCGCGGAGATCGTCCGGTGCGGATCGCGATGGCACAGATCGACACGGTGGTGGGCGACGTCCCCGCCAACCTGAAGTCCGTCCTCGGCGCGATCGAGCGAGCGCGGGCGGCGCGAGCCGACCTCGTCGTGTTCCCCGAGATGACGCTCACCGGCTACCCGCTCCTCGACCTCGTGTACCGCCGCAACATCCTCGATCGGCAGCTCGCCGCGCTCTCGGAAGTCGCGCGCGCCGCGACCGGCATCGCGGCGATCGTCGGCTTCATCGATCGCGATCCGATGCGGCGCGGCACCGACGGTCGCGGCGCGATCTTCAATTCCGCCGCCGTCGTGAAG
>CAZBOK010000475.1:0-3460 GCA_964493525.1 uncultured Phycisphaeraceae bacterium
CTCGTCGACGACGTCATCTCGACCGGAGCGACGGCGGATCAGGCGGCGCGCGCGCTGCTCGCGCTCGGTGCGCGGCGGGTCTACGTCGCCGCCGCGGCGACGTGACGCGGGCGGTCAGTTCTCGCCGGCGTGCTTGACTTCGTCGCGCAGGAACTGCATGTCGGCGACGAACTGCCGGATCGACTTGCGATCCTCCTCGGTGATCTCCTCGAAGCGAACGGCGACCAGCGCGCCCTGCTCGTTCGCGGCGGCGCTCGCGACGCGCGCGGAGACCTCGAAGTAGTAGGCCTTCTTGAACAACGGCAGCCGGAACTTCGTCCTCACCGGAGTCGTGCTCGGGAAGAACGACGCCGCCTGCGGCGCCTGGAACGCGATGCCGTCGGCGTTGATGTCGACGATGCGCGCGACGATCGGCCGGCCGATCGTCTTCTGGCGCTCCGGCTCCGTGAAGCGAACCATGACCGCGTTGCCGGTCGGCAGCTCGGTGGTGAACGACTCGCCGAACACCTCGATCGCCTGCTCGTTCTGCTCGAAGACCTTGATGACCTTGAAGAGACCGAGGCTCTCGAGCACGTCGCGCACGAACGGCGAGGGCTGCGAGATCGCGAGGTCGCCGCCGGCTTCCTTGACGCGCTTGCGCGACTTCACGATCGCGCCGATCGCGGTGCTCATGATGAATTTCACGCCCCGCATGTCGAGCACGATGTTCTTGATGCCGTTGACGACGAGCGACTCGATCTCCTCGAGGAACGCGCTCACGACGAACGAGTCGAACTCACCGCGCAGCGTCAACAGCGCCAGGTCGCCCTTGATCTCGCGCTCGATCTTCATGCAGTTTTCTCCGGCGGGATCCGATCCCGGGGCGCGCCAACATACCGCCGAGAAACCGCGAGGGAAACGCCCACGGCCGCCGCGCTTGAGGGGGCAAAGCGACACAGATAGAGTCGCGCGCCCCGTTCGCATCGCGAACCTCAGGAACCCGTGAAACTGGAGACGCTGCCGAGTGGGCTGGTTCTCTCGCGACAAGGCGGAACGAAAACCGACGCGAGCGACGCCGCGGTCGGACACGACGCAGGTGTTGACCGGGGACGATCGCATTGACGCGCAGAAGGTGCGCGTGCTGCTCGACACGATCTCGGACCTGATCTCGACCGTCGCGCCGGGCGACGTTCTCACCACGATCGTCGACCGCGCGATCCGCGTGGTCGGCGCCGAGCGCGGCATCCTGTTCCTCTTCGAGGACGGCGACACGAAGCGGATGCGCGTCGAAGTCGCGCGTGACGCGGCGGGCGCCGATCTCCCGGCGCCGATCCAGTTCTCGACGACCGTCACCAAGAAGGTCGCCGGCGACGGCGAGCCGATGTGCTGGAAGGTTTCGTCGCACGAGGGCGCCGTCGACCTCTCGCAGTCGATCGTCGACATGAAGCTGCGCGCGGTGATGTGCGTGACGCTGCGCGTGAAGGAGCGTCCGCTCGGGCTGATCTACGTCGACTCCCGCGCGACCCATCGGGAGTTCTCGCGCTCCGACCTGCGGTTCTTCGACGCGCTCGCCGGCGCGCTCGCGATCGCGGTCGAGAACGCGAACCTCGTGCGCGCGGCGCTCGAAGCCGAAGGCGCGCGCCAGCAGATCCGCATCGCCCGCTCGATCCAGGAAGGGCTGATCCCGAAAGCGCCCGCGAACGTTCCGGGGTTCGAGCTCGCGGGCTGGTCGCGCCCCGCGGAAGAGGCGCTCGGCGACTACTACGATTTCATCCCGCTGCGCGATGGCCGGTGGATCGTCGCGATCGGCGACGTCGCGGGCCACGGCGTCGGACCCGCGATCCTGATGTCGAGCGCGCGGGCGCTGCTCCGTGCGTCGGCGGACGGCGCGTTCGACCTGTCGCGCGCTCTCTCGGTGATGAACCACCGCTTCGAGGACGACACCGGAGGCGCGATCTTCATGTCGCTGTTCGTCGGCGTCATCGATCCGCAGTCCCGCACGCTGACCTACGGCAACGCGGGGCACACTCCGCCGCTGCTCGTGCGGAAGAACGGCGAGTCGAGCGACCTCGCGCGCACCGGCGCAGCGCTCGGGATCGACGCCGACGCGGAATACGAAGTCGCGGGACCGATCGAACTGGCGACGAACGACGTGCTCGTGCTGACCACGGACGGCGTGCTCGAATCGCGACGCGGCGACGAGGTGTTCGGCCGCGCCCGCCTGCGCGAGACGATCGATCGCTGCCGCGACGCGAGCCCGGCCGAAATGGTCACGGCAATCCAACGCGCGCTCTCCGAGTTCACCGGCGGCAAGCCGGCCGACGACGACCTCACGCTGGTCGTGGTGAAGTCGGTGAACGCGTGACCTCCCTCGATCTCGTGATCCGCGGCGCGCGCACGTGGCGGCCGGGCGGGGTGGTCGTCGCCGACGTCGGCATCGCCGCCGGCCGAATCGCCGCGGTCGCGATCGACGGCGCCACGTCGTCCTTGCTCTCGAACGGCACGCCGTCGATCGACGCGCGCGGCCTGCTGCTCCTGCCGGGGCTGATCGATGACCACGTGCACTTCCGCGAGCCGGGGCGCGAGGACAAGGAAGACTTCGCGACCGGGTCGCGCGCCGCGGCGCACGGCGGCGCGACGACGGTGTGCGAGATCCAGAACAACGCGCCGTTGATGACGTCGCGCGCGAACGTCGAATCGAAGCTCGCGCTCGCGCGCGGCAAGTCGGTCGTGAACGTCGCGCTGTACGGGACGGCGAACGCCCAATCGGTGGGGCGGCTGTCGGAGTTCGCGGACCTCGTCGTCGGCTTCAAGGTCTTTCTCGCGCCGTCGCACGGCGACCCCGGTGTCGACGCGGAGTCGATGCTGTTCGCGCTGTTCCAGGAGGTCGCGCGGATCGGCAAGCCGATGGTCGTTCACGCGGAGGACAAGTCGGCGATCGAGTCCGGCGTGAAGCGGTTCGGCGAAGCCGGCGCCGGCGCGTGGAGCAAGGCGCGGCCGCCGGCGGCGGAAGTCCTCGCGGTCGAGCGCGCGATCCGCCTGGCGCGGTCGACCGGCGCGCGGATCCACCTGTTCCACCTCTCGACCGCCGGCGCGGTCGATCGCGTCGCGGATGCGAAGGCCGAAGGGTTGCCGGTCACGGCCGCGACCTGCCCTCACTACCTCTTGTTCACCGACGCCGACGTCGCGGAGCGCGGCGGCCTGCTCAAGGTGAACCCGTCGATCAAGTCCGACATCGATCGCGCCCGGCTGCGCGACGGCGTCCGCGACGGGACGATCGACGTCATCGAGACGGACCACGCGCCGCACCTGCCGGACGAGAAGCGCACCGCCGAGTTCGCGAAGAACCCGTCCGGCATCTCGTGCGCGGACGTGCTCCTGCCGAGCCTGTTCGAGCTGATCTCGAACGGCGTCCTCACGCTCGACACGCTCGTCGAGCGGGCGTGCCGCGCGCCGGCGCGGCTGTACGGTCTGCAGGGGA
>CAZBOK010000476.1:0-3458 GCA_964493525.1 uncultured Phycisphaeraceae bacterium
GCGTCGACGATCGTGCCGGTCAGCGGCCCTGCGCGCTTCGGCACCAGCGGCGCCGGCGGCTCCGGCGCGGTGGGGGCGGGCGGCGTGGTGCCGTCGCCCGGCACCGGCGCGGACGCCGTCGTCGGCGCGGAGTCCTCCTTCGGGCGGCGCGTCACGATCACGGTGACGATGCCGGCGCGGCCGCGCTCCGCGGCGAGGTGGAACGCCCGCGACAAGGTGCGTCCCTTTGAATCGGGCGGCCGCACACTGCTCGGCGGCGGGAACACGCGCGCGGCGTCGGCGAGGTCGCGGTACGCGTTGCGCAGTCGGTCGATCGGCGTGACGGTCGCGAGGTCCTGGCCGTTCGGCAGGCTGCGCGCGAGCCCGACGAGGTTGCCGTCGACGTCGAAGTACGGTCCGCCGTTCTGCCCCGGGTTCGTCGCCGCCGACGTCTCGATCAGCAGCGGATGGTTCGCCGGGTCGAGGTGCACGTCCGACACGACGCCGAGCGTCACCGCGGGCGTGCTCTCCTCGGCGCTGCCGAACGCGTTCCCGATCGTCAGCAGGAAGTTGCCGATCTCGAGCTGGCCGGGGTCGCCCGGCCGCACCGCGGGCAGCGACTTCTGGTCGATCTTCAACATCGCCGACCCGGTCTCGGCGTCGACCTTCACGAGCCGCGCGGGGTACGAGCGCCGGTCGGTGAACACGACCGTCACGACGTCGCGCGGCGGCCGAGCTTCCTGCATGAACCGCGCGACGGACGCATCGGTCAGGACGAACCCGCTCGAGTGGATGACGACGCCCGACAATTTCGGGCCGACGTCGACGAGCACGACCGCGGGCGCGACGCGCTTCACCAGCGCCGTGAACTCCTTGTCGAGGCTCGTGATCGACGAGAGCTGCGCGCGCGCGTTCGACGACGCGAGCGCGAACATCGCGACGAGCGACGTGGCGATCGCGAGCCGGTGCAGCGGGCGCCGCGATTCCGACGCGTTCACTTGCGTCCGCCGTCCTGCGGCCGCTCGGGCGCCTCGAGCGTGATGCGCTTCACCGACGTGTGATCCTTGCGGATGAACTTCACGCTGATCGTCCGGCCATTCGGGATCAGCGCGATGGCGTTCGCCCATTCGTTGTAGACCGCGATCGATTTGCCGTTGAGCTCGGTGATCCGATCGCCCGGCTTCAGGCCGATCTTCCACGCCGGTGAGTTGAACGTGACGGCCTTCACGAGGATGCCGCCCCCGGGCGCCGTCACCGGGTCGATCTCGAGCCCCGTGTAACCGGGCTCGACGACTTCGCTCGATGCCATCGCGGCGGCGAAGCTCTGGATCTGGTCCGCGCGGATCGTGAAGCCGACGCCGACGCTGACGGTGTTGTCGTTCACCGTCGCGATCTTGCCGTTGATGCCGATCACGCGTCCGTTCAGGTCGAACAGCGGGCCGCCGGAGTTGCCGGGGTTGATCTCGGCGTCGGTCTGCAGCGCGTTCTGATAATCGAACTGCCCCGCGGCGATGCGCCCGAGCCCGGAGATGATCCCGAGCGTGACGACCGGTTGGCCGTCGAGGCCGAGTCCGCGCGGGTTGCCGGCGGCGATCGCCCACTGGCCCGGTTCGACGTTCGCCGTCCGCGCGTACTCGGCGGCGGGCAGACCCGACAGCGCCACGCGCAGGAGCGCGAAGTCGTACCGCGTGTTCTGCGAGACGAGCTGCGCGTCGACGCGCTTGCCGCCGTCGAGCACGACCTCGATGCGCTCCGCGTTCTCGATCACGTGGACGTTCGTGACGATCATCCCATCGCGCGAGACGATGACGCCGGAACCCATCCCGCCGGGGACGACCACCGACTTCCCGTCCTTCTCCACCTTCATGAACCGCACGACCGACACCGTCGCCGCGCGCAGTCGGTCGGCGAGCATCACGAACGACCTCTGGATCTTCTCCGCCTCGCGCAGCACGGCTTCGTCGTCGTCGCCCGCGCGCGCTCCGGAAGCGGCCGGCGCCGGAGGAGCGACATCCTGGGCGGCGGCGCAAGTGAATGCGCCGACGAGGAGACCGCAGAGGGTGTGGGCGAGAACGCGAGCCGTCATCCGGGCTCCGATACCGCGCGGTCAGCCGCCGGTCACGCTCGATCGCGCGCCGGGCGACGCGAGCAGCGCGTCCTCCGAGGCGGTGAGCACTTCGTTCTGATCCGGACCGACCAGGATCGTGTGCTCGAACTGCGCGACGAAGGTGCCGGCGCGCTCGCAGAGCGGCGGATAGATCGCGAGGAAACCGACGCGCGCCAGCGCGTTCAACGTCTCCGCCACGGCGTCGAACGGGAGCGTTGCCACGAGATCGCGGCTGCCGAACGGCAGGCCGTTGAACGCGCGGATCGCTTCCATGACGTCCGGGTCGGTGCCCTGCACCTTCTTCATTCCCTTGCGCGCCATGAACACGTGCGCGTCGCCCTGCTCCTTCACGAGCCCGGCGCCGTCCGTGGCGAACGGCTCGATCGCAATGCACGTGTTCTTCTCGATGCGGCCGCGGCCGACCGGGACGTTTGGCACCGACGGCGGCCCGTGGATGATCCAGCGGCCGACCGAGTGCCCCGTCAGGTTCTTCACCGGGTTCGCGCCGCGCGCGCGGATCTTCTGCTCGACGACGCGGCCGATCTCGACGACCTCGAGGCCCGGCTTCAACATCGCGATCGCGGCATCGAGCGCCTCGCGCGCCGCGTTCACCAGTTTCGCGTGGCGGCCGTCGTTCGAGAGATCGACCGTCATCGCCGTGTCGGCGACGAAGCCGTCGACGTGGACGCCGACGTCGAGCTTGCAGAGATCGCCCTCGGCGAGCTCGGTCGTGTCGCCGAGGAACGCGCAGTAGTGCGCGGCGATGTGGTTGCGCGACATCTGCAGCGGGAATGCCGGCTTGCCGCCCAACTCCTCCATCCGTTTGTGGCCGGCGAGGGCGAGGTCGATCAGGCGGGCGCCCGGCTTCATCAGCGATGCCACGTGGTTGCGCACGTGGCAGGCGATCGCGCCGGCGCGGCGCCAGCGATCGAGTTCGTCGGGCTTCATGGGCGAGCGTTGTAACCGACCGGAGCGGACGACGCCACGACAGCGGACGCTCGCGCCTTTTCTCGCCGGGGTCCGATTGCTTTGATGCCGCTTTGCGCCGCCCGAGAAACCACGAAACTCCAGGATCCGAATCGGAGGGATGAACATGCGTCTGACTGCACTCGCGTTGCTCGCCGGACTCGCGCTCGGCGCGTGCTCCACCACGGAGACCGCGTACGACAAGGACTTCGATGGCCTCACCGACGTGAGCGGCAAGCCGATCCGTCACCTGAACACGTGGAAGATCGCGCTGCATTGGGCGTGGGGCAGTTCGCTGTGGGGCGACGCGAGCCTGCGCTCGACGGTGAACGATCTGTCGAAGGCGGCGAAGAGCCAGCAGGCGAAGGTGATCCGTGTGGTGCAGTCGAACACCACGTATTGGTGG
>CAZBOK010000477.1:0-3443 GCA_964493525.1 uncultured Phycisphaeraceae bacterium
CTCGCGCGATCTCTCCGACCAGGCGTTCGCGCTCGCGACGACGTTCGAGAAGGGACAGCCGGTGCAGGAGCACTTGCGCCTCGACCTGCAACCGTCGGGCGACAAGCACGCGACGGTGCTGAACCTCGAAGCGCACTTCGGCGAGTTCAAGGCGACGTCGAAGATCGAGGTCGCGGAGGCGGCGGCCGGGGCGAAGAAGAAGGGGTGAGCGCGCGCTCCGCGCTTTGATCGGATTCTGAGTCGGGCGGAAGGACTACGTGTGCGCATGCGCCGCGTACCGCGATCGATCACCGCGACTTCACGCGCGATGGGCGCTCGGCGATCGCGCGAACGTTGGGGTACTGCTTCTGCGTCTGCTGGGTCGTCTTCGCCGCTGCGTTCACGACGCTCGGATGGTGAAGGTGGGCTCGGCGTCGGGGTGATCGCGCCCACTGAACGAACGCGATCGCGTTCGACCTAGGACTCCCGAGTTCTCGCGCCTGGGGCCGAGTCCCGTCCCCGAGTTCGAGGCCCGCGCCCGAGTCACGTCCCCCGTCGCACCGCGTCGCCGTCGATCTCGCCCGCGGTCCAGCGCTGCCTTCCCTCCATCCCACCCGCGACGGTGATCACCTCGCCGCTCACGTGTCGCGCGGCGCTTGATGACAGCCACAGCACCGCATCCGCGACGTCATCGGGCGTCGCGACGCGCTTCAAGGGCATCGTCGCGAGCGATCGCTGCAGCACGGCGTCGTCGTTCAGCGCGTCCTTCGTCATCTCGGTCACGGTCCATCCCGGCTCGACGAGGTTCACGCGACCGCGCGGGTCGAGGTCGACGATCTCGTTCTTGAGCGAGAGCGACAGGCCGCGCAGGGCCGACTTGCTCGCGGAGTATTCGGCGTGGCCGCGCTCGCCGAAGCGGCCGGACGTCGATCCGATCAGCACGATCGACGCGCCGCGGCCGTCGGTGCGCGCGCTGCTCGCCGCGAGCTGCCGCAGGAATGCGCGCGCGGTGTAGAGCGCGCCGAGCAGGTTGATCTCGATCACCGAGCGGATGCGCTCCGCGTCCATCGCGTGCAGCGGAACGTCGGCGTCCGGCCACACGCCGGCGTTGACGATGCACGCGTCGACGCGGCCGAAGCGCTTCGCGCCGGCTGCGGCGCACGACTCCATCGCCTGCGGTTCGCGCACATCGCCTTCGACGACGATCGCGCGGTCGTTCCACGCCGCGCGCCCGACGGACTCGCGCAATCGCGCTGCGCTCGAATGCGCGTG
This sequence comes from uncultured Phycisphaeraceae bacterium, assembly GCA_964493525.1. Lineage (GTDB taxonomy): Bacteria > Planctomycetota > B15-G4 > B15-G4 > JADJEK01 > CAZBOK01. Next base: position 1,252 of record CAZBOK010000477.1, read on the forward strand.
CAGCACGAGCCGCGCGCCTTCCGCCGCGAATCGTTCCGCGAGGACGCGGCCGATTCCGCCCGCCGCGCCGGTGATCCAGACGACCAGGTCGTTCAATCCGAGATCCATCGCTCTCTCTATGATCCCGCTTCCCGATCGATGCCCAGACGCCAAGACGCGAGGACCGCATGAGGACTCTACTCCTCTTCCCCCCGCAGGCGCACTTCACGCAGCCGTACCTCGCGTTGCCATCGCTCACCGCTTACTTGAAGGCGAACGGCTTCCCGGACACGCACCAGCGCGACCTGAACCTCGACTCGCTCGAGTACTTCCTGTCGAAGGAGCGCCTCGGCGTCGCGCGCGATCGCGTGCGCGCGCGCCTCGCGGAGTTCGACGGCTCGCGCGCGCTCGGCCTCGCGGAGATGGACCGGTGGAAGACGTTCGCGGAGGCGGACCTCGCCGCGGACTCGGTCGTGGACGGCATCGACGACGCGATCGCGGTGCTGCGCGACCCGGAGCGGTTCTTCGACTACGACGACTACATCGGCGCCGTGAAGCGGCTCGACCGCGCGTTCAAGCTGATCTCCGCCGAGTGGTATCCGACCGTGTTGTCCGCGAACTCGTTCGCGATGCGGCATTCGATCGAGCGCGAGGCGGAAGTCCTCGCGGCGCTGTCGAACGAAGCGGAGAACCCGTACCTCGAGTACTACCGCGAGAAAGCGCTGCCCGAGATCGTCGCGATGGCGCCCGACCTGGTCGGGATCTCGGTGACGTACGGGTCGATGATCATCCCCGCGTTCACGCTCGCCGCGATGATCCGCGCCGCGCTGCCGAACGCGCACATCACGATCGGCGGCGGGCTGCTCGCTTACGCGGGGCCGAAGGTCGCGAAGTCCGGGCGCGTGTTCGACGTGATCGATTCGATCGTCATGCTCGAGGGCGAGGGCCCGCTGCTCGGCATCGCGAAGTCGCTGCGGGACGGCACGCCGATCTCCGCGGTCGGCAACCTGATCCGCCGCGAGAACGGGCGCGTCGTGACCAACGCGACGACGCCGCCGCTCGAGATCGACTCGCTTCCGACGCCCGACTTCGACGGTCTGCCGATGGACCGCTACTTCTCGCCGAAGATCGCGCTCCCGCTCGCGATCACGCGCGGCTGCTACTACGAGAAGTGCGTGTTCTGCACGTTGTACAAGGTGATCGGGCCGGGATACCGGCAGCGGCGGCTCGACAAGATCATCGACGACGTGGCCGCGATCACCGAGAAGTACCGAAGCAACGTCGTGTACTTCGTCGTCGAGGACATGCCGCCCGTGCTGTTCCGCCAACTCCCGGACGCGCTCGCGAAGCGCGGCCTCGACATCCGCTGGTGGACCGACGCGCGGCTCGAGCGGAACCTCTACTCGAAGGAGATGTGCGAGAAGCTGCACGCGTCCGGGTGCCGGCGCATCGCGTTCGGGTTCGAGTCGGCGAGTCAGCGCGTGCTCGACCTGATGGAGAAAGGCACCGCGATCGACGAAGCGGCGGGCATCCTGAAGAACGTGTCGGACGCCGGCATCGCGGTCGTCCTCTACACGATGATCGGCTTCCCCACGGAGACCGAGGCGGAGGCGCGCGCGACGCTCGACTGGATCCGCGCGCACAAGGATTCGATCCAGGAGGTCTCGCTCCGCATCTTCTACATCGACCTGCTCTCGTCGATCTTCGCGCACCCCGAGAAGCTCGGGATCAAACGCATCGTCGCGGACGCGACCAAGGACTGGCAGGTCTACTACGACCACGAGATCGACGCCGGGCTCACGCGCGCGGAGGCGCGCTCGATCTTCTTCGACTTCATGGAGGCGGTGCGGAAGGACTTCCCGCTGTTCGCGGGCGACAACCTCTGGCTGTTCGAGTTGAAGAGCCACCACTTCCTGTGGCTGTGCCACGGCGAGGAGTCGGGCGCGAACCCGCTCGACGTGTTCCACGGTCGCACCAGCGCGACGGCCGCGCTGCCGATGCCGCGCGACCTTTACGCCGCGCGGCCGCGCGTCGCGGACGACGTGACGATCGCCGAGCTGCCGTACGACCTGAACGAGATCACCGCGCGCATCGTCGCCGCCGAGGACGCGACGCTGCGACCGCGATATCAATCGGGCGCCTTCAAGAACGAGATGTTCGCGCAGATGGAGTCGGAGATCGCCCCGGTCGCGCCGAAGCCGACCGCCGCGGTG
>CAZBOK010000478.1:0-3433 GCA_964493525.1 uncultured Phycisphaeraceae bacterium
GATGGTCGACGTGGCGCTCGAGGATCTCGATCTTGGCCGCCGCGTCCTGCGCGGACTGCGCGCCCGACTGCGCCGGCGCCGCTCCGTCGGCCCGCTCTTCGATGCTCACGACGCGCTCCTTTCCGTGAACCGCGGCGCGCCGGACCGCGCGCGCCGTGCCGCCGAGATGGACGCGTACAGGTTCGCGAACTCGCGTGCGTTCGTCAGCAGCGTCTTCACGTCCGTGAAATGCCCGCTGATCGCCGCCAGCCGCTCGCGATGCTCGCAGAGGTCGGCCAGGATCGCGCGCAGGCCGCGCACGTCGCCCGGCTCGAACAGGCGTCCGTTCTTGCCGTCGGTCACGATCTCGGCGATCCCCTCGACCGACGAGCCGATCACCGGCACGCCGGCGGCGCGCGCTTCGAGCACGACGAAGGGCGTGTTCTCCTGCCACACCGACGGCACCACCAGCGCGTCGATGTCGCGCAGCGCGGTGCCGAGATGCTCGGGGCGCATCGGCCCGCGGATGCGGATGCGCGGGTCGCGCCGCGAGATGGAGAAGCAGTTCTCCGCGTAGTGCGGGAAGTGCGACGGGTCGCCGTAGATCTGCAGGGTCATGTTGCCCGGCTGGCCGGTGAAGGCCTCGACCAGGACGTGCAGTCCCTTCGGCGGGTTGATGCTGCCGATGAACCCGAGGCGCAGCGACTCGTGCGGCTCGCGATCGAACGTGTACGAGGGCATCGGGTCGACCCCGTAGCCGCAGGTGCGGATCATCCCCGGCGGATAGCCGTGCTCGAGGAACGCGCGGCGCACCGTGTTCGACGGGGCGACGACGGCGTCCGCGCGCGAGAGGACGCCGCGCAGGAACTCGAGCCGCGATCCGATCGACGTGAACGCCGCGTACGGCGTCGAGTTGTTCATGCGGCGCCCGTGGTCGGCAACCAACGTCTCCGGGAACGGGTTCACGAACCCGACGCCGCGCGTGAACGTGAGCAGGCGATCGAAGTCGACGTTGTGCAGCGAGAGGCACTCGAGGCACTCGAACGGCGACGGGCCGGCGCAGCGGTCGTGGTTGCGCGTCTTCAGGAGCTGCGCCGTCGGGCACAGGAACCAGAAGTCCATCAGGTTCACGACGGTCGGGATGTCGCGGAGGAAGCACTCCTCGAGGAGCGACGCGCCGAGGAACGCGCTGTGGAAGAAGTGCACCACGTCCGGCTGCACCTGCTGGAGGTAGCGCGAGAACATCTTCCCGTAGAGGACGTTGTAGTACGCGCCGAGCGACTGGTTCGGGAGCAGGCCGCTCCACATGCCGACGCGCGTCACGGCGACGCCTTCGTCGACCGTCTCCTCGCGGCGGATCAGCTCCGGGTGCGACTGGAACGACGGCTCGCAGGTGAAGATCCGGACGTCGTGCCCGAACACGCCGCGGATGCGGAGTGCGAGCCGCTTGGCGTACAGCTCGGTGCCCGTGTTGTACCGCGGCGGGTACTGGTGCGTGACGAAGGCGATTCTCATCCGCCCGCTCCGTCGCCGCCGGCCGCGCCGTCCGTGTACACGCTCATCAAGTCCGCCGCGTTCTCCTCGACCGTCCGCACGCGCTTCGGTGCACGGATCAACCGCTCGCGAAGCGCCGGGTCGGAAGCGACCCGCGCCAAGACACGGGCCAGATCGTCGGCATTTCCCGGCTCGAACAAGAGCCCGGTGACGCCGTCTTCGACCCCCTCCGCCATCGCGCCGAGCCGCGACGCGACCACCGGAACACCGGCGAGCCACGCCTCGCGGAGGGTCAGGCAGAACGCCTCGTACCACAACGACGGGACGACCAGCACGTCCGTCCGCGCGAGGATCGCGGGAAGGTCGGCCGATTCGTACCGCCCGTGGAATCGCACCCGGTCCTGCAGCGGCGCCGCGAGCGCGCGCAGGCGCGCCGGGTAGTCGACGACCTCGTGCCAGCCGGTCTCCGCGCCGTGGATCGCGAGAAAGACATCCGGGCGATCCAGGCGACGCACCGCGTCGATCAGGACGTGCACGCCCTTGGTCGGGAGGACCGAGCCGATGAAGCCGACGCGGAACGTCGCCGACGGCTCGTGCGCGACTCGCGCGAGCGGCGCCGCATCAAGTCCGTTCTCGACGACGGTCACGCGCGCGCGCGGGATGCCGTAGCGGTGGAACACCTCGCGCGCCGCGGACGACGGCGTGACCAGCCGGTCGACGCGCAGGAGCAGCCCGCGGATCCACTCGTGGTAGTCGGCGAGCTGCGCGAGATCGTGCGGATGTGCGCCGCCCTTGAACCAGCCGCTCCACATCGCGGCGAGGCAGGGCGAGCACTTCTCGATCACCACGTCCTCGCACAGCTCGAGGTCCTTGGTCATGCGCTGGCCGCGCGGGCAGCCCATCCAGAAGTCGTGCAGCGTCATCACCACGCGCGCACCGCTCTCCTGCGCGGCGTCGAGGAGGTCGGTCGAGAGGCACGTGAGATGGTGCGCGTGGACCACGTCCGGCCGGAAGCGCGCGAGCTCCGCGACGAACAGCGCGCGGATCGCCGGGTTGCGGTAGAGCCGCGGGAAGCCGTCGCAGTCGGAGAACAGGTAGTTGACGCGCGTCACGGGCACGCCGCCGACTTCGTACCGCTCGATCGCGAACTCCGGGCGCGTCGCGTCGGCGCCGCGGCAGAACACCTGCACTTCATGCCCCTGCGCGCGGAAGCGGCTCGCGATCCCGTGCAAGTGGAGCTCGACGCCGCCGATCGAGTCGGGCAGGAACGCGGCGGCGATGAAGAGGATGCGCATCGGCGAGCGGGCTTTCGACGATCGAACCCGACGGGCAACGCGCCCGGCGGGAAGAAAGGGTGCGATTCTATTCAGCCCGCGCGGGCGGCGCTCAGGATCGACTCGATCTCGCGTGCGTTCTCGTCGATCGACTTCACGGCGGGGATCGAGGCCGCGAGGCGCGCGCGGAGCGCCGGTTCGGTCGCGAGGCGGCAAAGGACGCGGGCGAGGTCGTCGGCATCGCCGCGCGCGAACACGAGCCCGCCGCCGGATTCGAGCAGCTCGCGCATCCCGCCGAGGTCGGTCGCGACCACCGGCACGCCGAGCTGGAACGCCTCGTGGATGGTGAGCGGCGAGTTCTCGTACCAGATCGAAGGGACCACGAGGACGTCCTGCGCGGCGATGAACTCCGCCGCGCGCTCTTGCGCGACGGGGCCGACGAACTCGACGCCGGCAATCGCGGCGGCGCGCGCGCGGAGCGGCCCGGTGTAGTCCGGGAACCAGGTCGGATCGCCCGCGACCGAAAGGGTCGCCGTCCCGGCCGCGAGTTTCGCGAACGCCTCGACGAGGACGTGCACGCCTTTGTAATCGGCGAGCGTGCCGATGAACCCGACGCGCAGCGGGCCCGGGCGATCGCTCGCCGCGACCGCGCGCCGCGGACGCGCCGGCGCCGGGAACCCGTAGTC
>CAZBOK010000479.1:0-3427 GCA_964493525.1 uncultured Phycisphaeraceae bacterium
CGCGACGGCGACCGCGACGGCGCCGCGTCCCGCGGTGGCGAGCAACCCGCTCGACGAATTGGCCGGTGCGCGCAGCGCGCCGAAGGCGCCGAACGCGGCGCCGGGCGCGAAGCCGTCGACGTTGTCGTCGACCGCGGAACGCTCGCGCGCGACGTTGATGGCCGACGTTCCGCGGCCGAATCCGCCGGCCGAGCCGAAGGGCGCGGGCGGCACGGTCGTCGACGAGCTGCGCGCGGTGGCGCAAGCGAACTCCGAGACGGGCACGATCAAGCGCCCGTCCGACACCGGTTCGTGGGCGCACGACACGCGCTCCGGCGACGTGTTCAAGCGCGAGATCCGCGTGATCGGCGGCCGCCCCGGCGGCGCACCGACGGGCGGCATGGACTCGCGGAAGGTGATGACGATCGGCGTGGTCTGCGGCGTCGTCGCCGCGGTGATCGCGTTGATCCTGTTCAAAGTTCTCGTCGGTTGATCGCGAGCGGGAGAGAGTCGTGAAAGAAACGAAGCCGGCCGTGCCGACCGTGAAGGACCAGAACCTGCGCGAAGATCGCCTGGTCTTCTACCGACGACACATCGAGCAGGTGGACCGCGTGCTCACCGAGTTCCTGAAGAAGGCCGGTGCGCGGAGCTGCTTCCTCATCGACAAGGATGGCCACCTGATCACCCGCGCGGGCGACCCGTGCGAGTTCGACGCCGACACGATCTCCGCGCTCGTCGCGGGCGCGTTCGCGGCGACCAAGCAGATGGCGAAGCTGCTCGGCGAGCAGGAGTTCTCGTGCCTGTTCCACCAGGGCTCGCACGACAACATCCAGCTCTCGCTGGTCGGTCAGCGCGCGATCCTCACGGTGCTGTTCGACGACTCGACGACGCTCGGGATGGTGCGGCTCTACGTGTCGGAGGCGGTCCGCCGCCTCGCGGACATCTTCGAGCAGAGCACGATCAGCGGCGGCGACGGCGAGGGCATCGACCCGAGCTACTCCGACTCGGCGCGCCGCACGCTCGAGGACCTCTTCGCGGACAAGAAGTCGAAGGAGTGATCGGCGCTCACTGCACCGTGATCGGGACCGTCTGGTCCAGGCCGCCGTGCGTGACCTCGACCTTCGTCTCGACGCCGTTGCGCGTCACGATCAGCGTGAACGTGCCGGGGGCGAGCTTGCCGACGTCGTAGGTCCCGGCGACCACCGCGCGGGCGCCGAGGATGTCGTCGAGCGTCATCAGTCCCGATAACTCGGTGCCCTTCGAATCGAAGAGCTGCACCGAAGCCGACGTGACCGGTCGACCGGTCGCGTCGGTCACCGTCACGACGAGGTTCGCGCCCTCGACGAGCTCGAGATCGACGGTGCGCTCGTCGCTCGCCTGCACCAGCACGCCCGCCTTGTATGCGGGCGCGAACCCTTCGGCCTTCGCGACGACGGTGTATTGCCCCTCGGTGAGTCCGTCGCAGCGGTAGGTGCCGGCCGACGTCGAGAACGTCTCGCCGAACGGGATCTTCTCGCGCCCGGCGAGCGGCACGAAGAAGAGTGACGCGCCCGCGACCGAGCCGCCGCCGCGCGCGGTCACCGTGCCGACGACCGTTCCGCCCGGATCGAGTGCGAAGTCGACGCCGCTCGACATCTCGCCGTCGCTCACGTCCGCCGCGAGCGGCGCCGAGCGCGCGAATCCGCTGGAGCCGAGACCGAGCAGCGACGGGCCGCCGGCGCGCACCGCGTAGCGGCCGGGCTTCAGGCCGCGGACGCTGTACTTGCCGTTCTGATCGGCCACGACCTCGGCCATGCGCGTCGATCCGCTCGCGCGGTAGAAGCGATCGACGACCGCATTCTTGTCGACCGCATCGACCGACACGCGCGCGCCCGGAACGGGCTTGCCGTCGCGCCGCGCGGTGATCGTCCCTTCGAAACCGGTCGAATGCAGCTCGAAGTCGTGATGCCAGACCGGCTGCGCCGGGACCGTCACGTCGAAGGTCTCGCGCTGGATCTTCGAGAAGTCGGCGCCCGACTGAACGGTCGCGGTCCACTCGCCGGGCGCGACGTTGTCGACCTTGAAGTGGCCGTCCTGGTCGGCGGTCGTCATGCGGAACTGCTCGCCGGGTGCGGCCGTCCCGCCGAGCGGGTCGGAGCCGGACGGCGTGAAGACGATGATCGCGCCCGGCAACGGATCCTTGCCGTCCTTCACGATGCCTTCGATCGAGGATCCCGTCGACGCGGCGGCATCGAAGTCGACGCGCCGGATCTCTCCTTCCTTCAGCTTCACCGTCTGCGTCGCGAGCCCGTTGAACATCGAGCCGAGGAAGTTGTCCTCGTCGAGCTCGAACTGACTCATGCGGCTCACGCTGTAGCTGCCGGCGACGAGTCCCTCGATCTTGTAGGTGCCGTCGTTCGCCGTGTTCGTCATCTTCGGCATCATGTCGCCGATGCGCGTCGCGATCACCATCGCGCTCTTCTCGGGCTCGCGGTTCTTCCCGAGCACCTTGCCTTCGATCGCCGCGCCGCGCCGCATGCGGATGTCGATGCCGTCGACGCGTTGTCCTTCCATCACGGTGACCGAGTCGGCGACGCCGGTCGCGTAACCCTTCGCGTCCGCGGTCAGCTCGTAGCGGCCGTCCTTCAACCCCGACATCTCGAACGCGCCGGTCGCGTCGCTGCGCGTCGTCGTGCCGCGTTCGAGCGGGTCGGGCTTCATCCGATTGAACGAAGTCAGCGACGTGATGCGCGCGTTCGCGATCGGCGCGCCCGTGGCGAAGTCGACGACGCGACCGCGGATCGCCGCTTCGGGCGGCAGCAGGACGACGACGCCCTTCGTCGTCTCGCCCGCTTTCACTTCGACCGAGTGCACCGCGGTGCGCGCGAACTTCGGCGCCACGACTTCGACGTCGAACTTGCCCGGCTTCAACCCGATCAGCGAGAACTTGCCGTCTTTCGAGACGACCGATCGCGGCGTGCCCGGGATGAAGTTCTCCGGGTCCATCATCGCGCTCAGCTCGAACGGCTTGCTCGCGACCGCCACGAAGCGCACGACGGGATCGCCATCCTCACGCGAGAGGACGATGCCCTCGATGCCGCCGCGCCGCGTCATCTCGATCTTCAGATCGGCGGTCCCGGTCTTCACCGCTTTCTTGCCGGCTCCGCACAGGCCGTCCTTGTCCGCGCCGACGTCGTAGGCCCCCGCCTTCAGCGGCGGTGAAGTGAATCGGCCGTCGTCGCCGGCATCGCAAGTGGATCCGCCCATCTGCTCGGCCGCGTCCGCGGACTGCGGCATGCCGGACGGCATGAAGGGGATCGGTCGCTGGAACGTGAGTCGTGCGTGCGCGACCGGAGTCCCGGCGTCGTCGACCACGAGCCCCGCGATCGTCTCGCCGATCTCGAGCTCGAGCGGCGCGTCGAGCGCGAGCCCGCCCTCGGGAACCTTCACCTTGCTGCGCTTCGCCGGG
>CAZBOK010000480.1:0-3422 GCA_964493525.1 uncultured Phycisphaeraceae bacterium
TCCGGCGACTCGACCGAGCTGATCGGCGAAGTGAAGGACGTCGTCTACGAGAGCGCCGACTCGGGCTACGCCGTGCTGCGCATCCAGGTGCGCGGCGACCCGCTGCCGGTCACGGTGACCGGCTCACTGTTCGGCCTCGGCGCGGGGACGCGCGTGAAGGTGGTCGGCGCGTTCAAGGAACACCCGCGCTTCGGGCGTCAGTTCGCTGTCGAGCGCCACGAGGAAGTGCTGCCGCGTTCGAAGGGCGGGATGATCGCGTTCCTCGCTTCGCAGTTCGAGGGCATCGGCGAGCGGCTCGCGGAGAAAATCGTCGATCGCTTCGGCGATCAGACCTACGAGGTGCTCGACTCCGACGCGACGCGCGTCGGCGAGATCCCGGGCGTCGGCAGCAAGAAGGCGGAGGCGATCGCGGCGCAGTGGCACGAGCGCACCGCGGTGCGCGACGCGATCACGCTCCTGCAGGGGTACGGCATCGGACCGGGCCAGGCGATGCGCGTGTTCCGCTACTACGGCGACGCGACGGTCGCGCTCGTGAAGCAGAACCCGTATCGCCTCGCCGACGACGTGGCGGGCATCGGCTTCAAGACCGCCGACAAGATCGCGCAGGGCCTCGGCATCCCGAAGGATTCTCCGGAGCGCGCGCGCGCGGCGGTCCTCTACCTGCTGAACGACGCCGGCGGCGAAGGGCATCTGCTGCTGCCGAAGGAAGAGGTCAAGCGGCGCGCGCAGCTCCTCGAAGTCGACCCGCTCGCGATCGACGGCGCGATCTCGCACTTGAAGGAGCAGCGCCTCGCGATCGTCGAGGACGACGCGCCGGACGTGCCCCCGGCGCACGACGCGCCGCCCTCCGCGGAGCCGACGCTCGTCCGCGAAGACGCCCCGGCCGACGATCGCGCGGGCGCCGCGCTGCCGTGGACGCGGCGCGGCACCGCCGTCTACCTGCCGCGCGCGCACGTCGAGGAGTGCGGCGTCGCGGCGCTGCTCGCGCGGCTCGCGAGCGAGCCCGATCGCAAGCACGGCCTCGAGAACCACGTGAATGCCGCGGCGCGGCGCGCGGAGATCGCGCTCGCGGACGAGCAGGAAGCGGCGGTGAAGTCGGCGCTCGTGAAGCGTGTCGCGGTGATCACCGGCGGGCCCGGCACCGGCAAGACGACGATCGTGCGCGTGCTGACCGACATCCTGCGCAAGAACCGCGTCATCACTCGACTCGCGGCGCCGACCGGCCGCGCGGCCAAGCGCCTCGCCGAGGCGACCGGCCTGGAAGCGACGACGATCCACCGCTTGCTGCACTGGAACCCGAAGACGCGGCGCTTCACGCACGACGAGTCGACGCCGCTCGAGGTCGATCATCTCGTGCTCGACGAGTGCTCGATGATCGACGTGCCGCTCGCGTCGGCGGTGCTGCGCGCGCTGCCGGAGAGCGCGTCGCTCACGCTCGTCGGCGACGCCGACCAGCTCCCGTCGGTCGGGCCGGGCGACTTCCTGCGCGCCGCGGTCGAGTGCGGCGTGCTGCCGGTCACGCGCCTGCAGCGCGTCTACCGCCAGCGCGACGGCTCGCGCATCGTCGCCGGCGCGCACGCGGTGAACCGCGGCGAGTTCCCGAGCTTCGACCCGTTCGGCGCCGGACCGAGCGGCGAGCTGTTCTTCGTCGAGAAGGACGATCCGCACGCCGCCGCCGAGCTGATCCGCCGCCTGGTGGTGGAGCGCATCCCGCAGGCGTACGGGCTCGACTCGAAGCTCGACGTGCAGGTGCTGACGCCGATGCACAAGGGAGCGGCGGGCGCGGAGAACCTGAACGCGATCCTCGGCGCCGCGCTGAACCCGAACCCGCCGCGCGAGGTCGTGCGCGGCGGCCGCAGCTTCCACGTCGGCGACCGCGTCGTGTGCATCAAGAACGACTACGAGAAGAACGTCTTCAACGGCGATCAGGGCTTCGTGGTCGAGGTCGACGTCGCGACGTCCCGCCTGCGCGTCGAGATCGACGAGCGCCCCGTGACGTTCGGCTTCGAGGAGCTCGATCTCCTGCTGCCCGCGTGGGCGACCACGGTGCATCGCGCGCAGGGCGGCGAGCACAAGGCCGTCGTCGTCGCGCTGATGAACCAACACTTCCCGCTCTTGCGCAGGAACCTCGTCTACACCGCGATGACGCGCGCGAAGCGCTTGTGCGTGATCGTCGGCAGCCGCCGCGCGCTCGAGATCGCGATCAAGAACGACGCGGAGAACGACCGCTACAGCTGGCTGCTCGAACGGCTGCGGTCGTTCCGGGACGTGCTGCGCCGGGCGGAGTCGCCGTGACGATCGACTCGATCGAAGGGCTCGTCGTGCGGATCGAGGCGCGCACGTGGACCGTCGAGATCGCGGGGCGCGAGCTGCCGTGCTCGTTGAAGCCGACGCTGTTCCAGGTGAAGAGCCGCGTGAAGAACCCGGTCGCGGTCGGCGATCGCGTCACGGTGCAGGTCGAAGGCGATCGCGGCACGATCGATCGCGTCCTGCCGCGGAAGAACATCCTGCTGCGGCCGACGGCGCACGATCAGCGCATCCTGCAGTCGACCGCCGCGAACGTCGACGTGCTCGTCGTGGTCGCCGCGACCAAGGACCCGCCGCTGCGCGTCGGACTGATCGACCGCTTCCTGATCGCCGCCGAGTCGCGCGGCATGGACGCGCTGCTCGTCGTGAACAAGTGCGACGAAGGCGACGACGCCGCGGTCGCGGAGGCGGTGCTCGTCTACCGCGAGATGGGTTACCCGGTGATGCTCACGAGCGCGCGCACCGGGCAGGGCGTCCTGGAGCTGGCCGCCGTGCTCGCGGCGAAGACCGCGCTGTTCGTCGGACACTCCGGCGTCGGGAAGTCGTCGCTGATGAACGCGCTGTTGCCGGGTCTCGCGCAGAAGACCGGCACCGTCGCGAAGCACGGTCGCGGGCGGCACACCACGTCGCACGTCTCGCTGCACCGGCTCGAGAACGGCGGGCACCTCGTCGATTCGCCGGGCCTCCGCGAGTTCGGGCTCATCGACGTGCCGCGTGCGGAGCTGGCGATCCTGATGCCCGACCTCCGTCCGTTCACGACCGAGTGCAAGTACCCCGACTGCACGCACGCGCACGAACCGCACTGCGGAGTGAAGCGCGCCGTAGAATCCGGCGCCGTCCGCCGCGCGCGCTACGACTCCTACCTGCGCATGCTCGAGACGCTCGGCGGCGACGGCCGACGCGATTGACGTCGCGAGTCCGAGGGAACCGGAGGAAGATCCGTGAGCGACGAGCACGTCCCGGCGTTCTTCAAGGATCCGTCGATCGCGGCGGTCCTCTCGTTCTTCGTTCCCGGTTCGGGGCAGGTCTACAACAACGAGATCGCGAAGGGCGTCGGTTGCGTCGGCCTGATGGCGATCTCCGAGCAGCGCCGCGCGACCCTCGCCGATCAGGCG
>CAZBOK010000481.1:0-3421 GCA_964493525.1 uncultured Phycisphaeraceae bacterium
CCTCGGCCGCGAGCCGTGCGCGCTCCGCGTCCTCGCGCTTCTTCCGCGCCGTCTCCTCGAGCTCCATGATCCGGCGCCGCTCGCGCTCGAGCTTGTCGCTTTCGTACTTCGCGATCGCGCGCGAAACGCGCGTCGTCGCTTCCGTAAGCGGCATGCGCGCGGAGCGGAAGTGCGAATTGAACTCGGAGAGCATCCGATCCACCGGGAGCGCGAACTCCTTCCGGCGTGCCTCGAGCGCGTCGTCGATCTTCTTCGCTTCGACGACGAGCTCGGTCGCGGCGCGCGAGCCGTCGTCGTCCGCGATCGGCGGCAGCTTCGCCATTCGGTTCTGCACTTCGACGGCGCGCGCGACGAGCGCGACCGTTCCCTCGTCCGCCTTCGGAGCCGCAATCACCTTCATCGTTTCCACGTTCATGAGTTCGTCGTTCCTCTCGGAGCGGTCGCCGCGAGGAAATCCTCGAGCGCGCGCTCGACAATGCGAATGAGTTCCGGGTTTCGCGATCGCGTCTCGTCGCGATCGCACATCAGATGAATCTCGGCCGCGATCGCCGTCCGGTCGAGCGGCTCGGCGACGAAGAGGAATAGATGCGAGAGCGCGCGCAGCCGACGGAGGATGAGGTCTCGTCGGCCGAGCGGGAGTCGTCCGGCATCCTCACGATCGAACACTTCGCACACGAGCTGCGCGGTCGCGGAGAGAGCGGCGGCGACGGAGCCGATAGTGATGCGATCGCTCACGCTTCACCGCCCCGGCCGCCGTCGGCCGGATCCGCGCCGCGCCCGGCGGCGCCGACCGGGTTCCCGTTCTTGTCGTACGGCGCGAGCGCGTCGACGATCGACGAGTACAGCTTGCGCAGCGCGTCGAGCTCGAGCTCGATCGGCTTCTTGACGCCGGCCGCGGCGAGCGCCGGGTGGTACACCTTCGCGACCGCGGCGGCGCCGAGCGTCTTCTGCGGCGGGATCATCTTGCCGATCTCGGCGAGCAGCCGATCCTTGCCCCACGTCTTCGGATCGCCGTCGACCTCCGGCTCCGCCGGCGCGGCCGCGGCTTCCTTCGTCTCGCGAACGCGGCGCTTCGCTTCGCCCTTCGGCTTCTCCGGCTCGCCGCTCTCGGGCTTCGTCTCGCCGGCGCCGCCGTTCGTCTCGGCAGGTCGCGGATCGTCGGTGCCGGCGGCGGCCGCCTTCGCGTCCGCGTCCTTGCTCGCCGCGTCGACTTCCTTCCGCGTGCTCGCTTCGCGCTTCGCGCGCTCCTCGCGCCGCTCGGCGAGCACGTCCGACCAGGTCGTTTCGCCTTCGTCGATCGAGCTCCACACGTCGCGCAGCTTCTCGATTTCCGCCGGCGAGCACTGCTTGATCGCATGGCCGAGATAGTCCTCGAGCTCGAGCACGCCGACGCCGAGCTCGACGAACGAGTCGAGCACCTTCTTGCGCGCGGCGTCCGGGTCGCGCTTGATCGTGTCGGCCGCGATCTCGCGGCACTTCGCGAGAGCCTCGACCTTGAGCGCGTACGGAATCAGCTTCTCGCCGAGCGTGCGCAGAGCCTTCGCGATCAGGGCGAGCGAGCGCGTGAGCAGCTCGTCGTCGCTCGGCTCGACGATGAACACGCGCTCGCCGTAGGAGTTCACGCGCTCGCCGAGCGCGACCTGGCCGCGCTTGAGGTAACGCCGCTCGACGCGCTTCTCGACGATGACGTCGCGCCGGTAGCCGGTGCCGGTCTCAAGGTCGAGGACTTCGATCCGGTGTACTTGCTGCTTGCCGTTGTCGACGATCAACGTCGAGCCGACGTCGACGTTGCCTAACGCGCGGAGCGCGGCTTCGACGAAGCGGATCGACGCACCGCGCGCGATCTTGTCTTCGCCGGTCTCGTGGTCCTTGCCGACTTTCCGGGCGAACTCCGCCTTTTCCGCGAACGCCGGCTGCGCTGCCTCGAGCATGAGTCGCTGTCGGACCAGATCGAGATTGCGCGGCTTCTGGAGTGCCATCATCGAGCGCGCGTACACGAGTGCGCGCTCGCGCTCGGATGCCGCGTTAACCGCGGTCTCTCCGCTCGACACGAGCGCGCCGGCGCGCGCCGCGAGGGCGTTGGTCAAGTCGGGGCGTGCGGCGTCCTTCGCCGCTGCATTGTTCGTTCGATTGTCTTCGGGCACGTCGAGTCTCCTCGGAGGTAGAGCACGACGCGCCGGGGTTCGAGGCCGGCGCGTCGTGCGGGTATCGGGTCACTTCTTCCGGACGTCGATCCGCAAGTAATCGTAGGCGTCGACCGGCGTCACGCGCGCGTCGCAATGGATGCGCGTCAGCTTCACGACGCGGCCGTCGGGATGGCCGAGGAGCGCCGTGTCGCCGTACTTCGCGGCGAGTGCTTCGAGCTCGTTCTTGAGCCGCTTGCGTTCTTTCTCCCAGGTGCCGGCGGCTTCGCGCGCGCCGACGAACGCGTCGACCAGGATCGCGTCGGCGTCGCTCAACATGACGACCTCGTGCTCGGCACCGTGGGCGCGCTCGAGGAAGCGGTCGAGCAAGTACTCGCCGTCGACGTCGTGGTCGGTCGGCGCCGGCGGGACGCCGCTCTCGACGAGATCCCAGAACGGCCGCTCGACTTTCTCGATCAGGTGCTCGAGCCGCGCGGGATCCCGGTCGACGAAGCGCGCCACGAGACCGTGGCCGGCGACGAAACAGACCACGACTCCCCACTGAGCGCCGGTGCAGTACTGCCCCTGTTCGACTTGGACGCGGAAGGCATCCGGCGTCGCTTCGTTCCGGAACTCGCGTAGGACCGACGACTCGCGGAGCTTCACTTCGACGACGCCGAGGCCGGGGCGGCCGGGCATCTTCGCAAGGTAGTCGATCGAGACGGACGCGATCGGCCACTCGGGCGAGCGGACGATCGTCAGGGCGCCGAGGTCGACGAGCTCGGCGCCGGCGATCTTCGCCCACCATTGCGCGATGGGCTCCTGGAGCTCATGGCCGCCGGCGACGATATCGTCCGGCGCGCGGTCGTCGTCGCGGTGCCAGCCTTCCCGCTTCTCCGCCCAGATCGCGAGCGGCGTCGAGTGCTTCGCCTTTCCGGCGAGCACGGCGGCGTCGGATCCGCCGATCCCCTTCCGTCGCGCGCGGAGCCACTCCTCGCGCGTAGCGAATCGTTCGATGATGGCATCGTCGGCGTTCACGGTTCGTTTTCTCCTGCGCGCTTCGGGCGCGCGTTAGGACGGGCGCGCGCCGCGGCGGAGCGCCGGGGCTGGAATGCCCGTCATCGAGTTACGGATGTACCGGCGCTCGGCGTCGACGCGGTCGGTCACGACGCGCGCGAGCCGTTCGAAGATCGCGAGCGCGGCGCCGGGAAACGCGAGCTCGCAGCCGGCGGCGATCGCGTCGAAGTCCGCTTTCGTCGCGACAAGCGCGCCCGATCGGAGCTGGATCGCGCGCGGGT
>CAZBOK010000482.1:0-3418 GCA_964493525.1 uncultured Phycisphaeraceae bacterium
TGTCGGTGACGTGCGCGACGCGCAGCATCACTCGACGCCGAGAGCGAGCTTCGCGTCCTCGCTCATCTTGTCCTTGTTCCAGGGCGGGTCCCACACCACCTGCACCACCACGTCCTTCACGCCGTCCACGGCGCGCGTCTTCTTCTCGACGTCGGCCGGGATCTGCTCCGCCGACGGGCAGTTCGGCGAGGTCAGCGTCATCGCGATCTTCACGGTGTTGTCGTCGGCGATCTCGATGCCGTAGACGAGGCCGAGCTCCCAGATGTCGACGGGGATCTCGGGGTCGTAGACCGTCTTCAGGTTGCGGACGATCTTCTCGCGCATGTCGCCGCCGGGCGCGGGTGTCGGGTTCGGTGTGTCGGTCATCTCGCGGTCCTCACTCGGTCGAGACCCGGTCCTGGGTCTGGTCGAGCGCCGCCATCAGCGTGTGCCACGCCAGGCTCGCGCACTTCACGCGGTTCGGATACTCGCGCACGCCGGCGAACACCTCGAGCTTGCCGAGGCCGGCGTCGTCGGTGTCGGCCGGCGCGCTCTTGCCGGTGACGAGGTCGTGGAAGAGGTCGAAGAGGCGCTGCACGCCCGCCTTGTCGAGGCCCTTCGCCGCCTGGCTCATCATCGACGCGGACGCGGTCGAGATCGCGCAGCCTTTGCCCTGGAACGTGACGTCCGAGATCGCGCCGCGCTCGTCGAGCTTCACGAACACGTCGCAACGATCGCCGCAGAGCGGGTTGTATCCCTCGGCCGTGCGGTCGGCGTCCGCGAGCACGCGGAAGTTCCGCGGCCGCTTGCCGTGGTCGAGGATCAACTCCTGGTACAGGTCGCGGGTGTCGGACATCAGCCGAGCACCTCGATCGTGGTCTTCACCGCCGCCGCGAGCCGGTCGAGGTCTTCCCGCGTGTTGTAAACGGCAAGCGACGCGCGGATCGTGGCGGGCACGTCGAACCGATCCATCACGGGCTGCGTGCAGTGGTGGCCGGTGCGCACCGCGACACCTTCGTTGTCGAGCACGGTGCCGGCGTCGTGGGGGTGGATGCCGTCGATCACGAACGAGAGCACCGACGCCTTCGCGCTCGCGGTGCCGATCAGGCGGATGCCGGGGATCGCGCGCAGGAGCGCGGTGCCGTGGTCGAGCAGCGCGTGCTCGTGCGCCGCGGCGCGCTCCGCGCCGACCGACGCGAGCCACTCGAGCGCGGCGCCGAGGCCGATCGCGTCGGCGATGTTCGGCGTGCCCGCTTCGAACTTGTAGGGCAGCGCGTTGAACGTCGTCTTCGCGAACGTGACCGAGAGGATCATGTCGCCGCCGCCCTTCCACGGCGGGAGCGCCTCGAGCAGCGCGCGCTTCCCGTACAGCACGCCGACTCCGGTGGGGCCGTACACCTTGTGGGACGAGAACACGAGGAAGTCGACGTCGAGCGCCTGCACGTCGATGCGCGTGTGCGCGATCGACTGCGCCGCGTCGACCAGGACCTTCGCGCCGACCGCGTGCGCGCGTTCGATGATCCGGGCGATCGGGTTGATCGTGCCGAGCGAGTTCGACTCGTGCACGACCGACACGAGGCGCGTGCGCGGCGACAGCAACCGTTCGAACTCGGCGATGTCGAGCGCGCCGTCGTCGTCGATCGGCGCGACCTTCACCACCACGCCGCGCTCCTTCTCGAGGAGTTGCCACGGCACGATGTTGGAGTGATGCTCCATGTGCGTGATCACGATCTCGTCACCGGCCGCGAGCGTGCGGCCGAGCGTCTGCGCGACGAGGTTGATGCCGTCCGTGGTGCCCGACGTGAAGACGATCTCGGCGGAGTCGCGAGCGTTCAGCGTCTTGCGGATGGTCTCCCGCGCGCCTTCGTAAGCGTCGGTCGCGCGGCGCGAGAGCTCGTGGACGCCCCGATGCACGTTCGCGTTGTCGCGGCGGTAGTAGTCCGAGAGCGCGTCGATCACGCGCTGCGGCTTCTGCTTGGTCGCCGCGTTGTCGAGGTAGACGAGCGGCTTGCCGTGCACCGATTGATGCAGGATCGGGAACTGCGCGCGGATCGCGGCGACGTCGAACGGCGCAGGCGCGCGCGACGTCTCGCGCGGCGCAGGTGTCTGGGAGGGTCGCGCGCCGCTCACGACGGATCTCCTTCGAGACCGACGCCGAACCAACGCCGCACCAGGCGATCGCGGACCGCGCCGACGCGGATCGACGCGATCACTTCGTTCGCGAACGCGAACGTCAGCAGGTCGCGCGCGTCCTGCGGGCTGATGCCGCGCGACCGCAGATAGAACAGCGGGTCGCCTTCGAGCTGGCCGATCGTCGACCCGTGCCGGCACTGGACATCGTCGGCGTGGATCTCGAGCCGCGGCGTGCTGTGCGCGAGCGCCGAGTCGGAGAGGAGGAGGTTGTCGTTCTTCTGCGAGGCGCTGGTCTTCTGCGCGTTCGGACGCACGACGATCAATCCGGTGAACACGCCGCGCGCCTTGCCGTCGAGGACGCCCTTATACCGCTCGATGCAGGACGTGTTCGGGACGCGATGGTCGATCACGGTGTGGTGGTCGGCGTGCGCCGAGCCGCTCGCGAAGTAGAGGCCGTCGAGGCGGCACGACGCGCCTTCGCCGTCGAGGCGGACGGTGCGGTCCTCGCGGACGAGGCGGCCGCCGCCGGTGACGACGGTCGACGTGTAGTTCGCGCCGGCGGCGAGCGTGACGTCGACGGCGGAGATGTGGATCGCCGTGGGCGGGACGTCGACGATCGTGACGTGATCGAGCGCGCCGCCTTCGGCGATGCGAATGTCGGCGATGCGGTTGGTGAACGTGGGCGTCGCGCCGGTGCCCGACCAGGTCTCGACGAGCGTGAGGCGTGCGCCGCGTCCGATGCGGACGATGACGCGCGGGCAGATCGCGAGCGGCGCGGCGCCTTCGGCATCGCAGCGGATCTCGAGCGGCTCGCGCACGTCGACGCCGTCCGGCACGCGGATCACGATGCCGTCGGTCGCGAACGCCGCCGCGAGCGCGACGATCGGACGATCGTCCGCGGCCGTGAGCGCGCTCTCCAGCGAGTCCGCATCACGCGCGAGCGCGTCGGTCAGCGTCGCGACGACGGCGCCCGCCGCGGGGTTGCCGACCGGCGCGACGTGCGCGGGCGCCGGCGTGAACACCGCATCGGAGAGCGGCCGCAGCGAAGTGAACCGCCAGTTCTCGTCGTCCGTCGTCGGCAGACCGCGCGCGGCGAAGCGCGCGAACGCGGCCTCGCGGGCGGCGGTCAACCACGCCGGCTCGCGACCGCGCTGAGCGGCGAGCAGTTCGACGAACGCCGCCTGGAACGCGGCGACTCCCGCCGGCCCGGCGACTTCCGTAGTGTCGGTCGTGGGGCGCGCGGCCGTCATGCGCGTGCGCCTCCCGCGGGCTCCGGCGCGCGGAGCCACGCGTAACCTTGGGCTTC
>CAZBOK010000483.1:0-3418 GCA_964493525.1 uncultured Phycisphaeraceae bacterium
CGCGTCGAGCGCTTCTTGCGTCCAGAACGCCGTGCCGTAGATGCGCTGCATCGCGGGGCGCTTCTCGTCGCCGCGCCAGTACGAGCCCGAGACGTGCTGCAGCTTGAACGCGAAGTTGCGGTCGAGGCGGTCGACGTGCGGACCTTCGCAGAGGTCCTCCCAGTCGCCGTGGCGGTAGAAGGTGATCTTCTCGTCCTGCGGGATCAGGTCGACGGCCTCGACCTTGTAGGTCTGGTTCGTCGCGGCGAGCCGCGCCTTCGCTTCGTCGCGCGTCACCTCGACGCATTCGAGCTTGGGCGAGCGCTTCGCGATTCGCGCCATCTCCTTCTCGATCTTGCGCAGGTCCGCCTCCGTGAGCGGCTCGGGGAGATCGAAGTCGTAGTAGAAACCGTGCTCGATCGCGGGGCCGAAGCCGAACTTGGCGCCGGGGTAGAGCTTCGCGACGGCCGACGCCATCAAGTGCGAAACGGAGTGGCGGAGGGTCGAGAGCGGAAAGGGCCCCGCGACCTGCGGAGCGTCCTTGGCCTGTTGCATGGAGAGACCTCGCGGGAATTCTTCGCCGCGCACCGCGACCTGCGCTGCGCCGCGCCGCGTCCTCCCGTGCGGGACGTGGTCGAGCGGAACAGACTAGCGGTCGGTGGAAGACGGCACCACTCCTGAGCCGGACGCGCGCGCGAGTCCTCTCGGTGGATGAAAAGGCCGGAAATCAAGCTGCGGACCGCTGCCGCGGGGGTGGAGGCCGCGACGCAGAGGGACGCTCGAGCGCGGCTTGCAGGACGGTCCGCGTAGTTCGTGCGTGAGCGAGCGTCGGGGGTATGCGGGCACGCGCCTCGACCGAGGACTCGCCTTCCGTCCGCTCCCGCGAGTTCCCGATAGCGTCGTCCTCGTCTCGAAGCAGACGCGGGCCGGTCCAAGCTCGCCCGCCAGCCGGATCCACAACCAGATTCTCATCACCTGCATGTTCACCTCGAACTCCCGACCGACGCCGCGACGCCGCGCGCGAGTCGCGTTCCCCCTCGTCCCGACGCTCGCTGCGCTCTTCGTCGTCACCGCTTGCAACGGCGGGAGCAGTAGCGGCGGCGTGACCAACGCCCAAATCGTCGAGCATTGGAACCACCTCGCCATCAACGCGAGCGGACTCGACCATGCGCCGACGAACGTCGGCGGGCCGCACACGTTCGGCGAGCAACTCGGTCCGTGTCGCGCGGCGCGCGCGATGGCGATCGTGCACCTCGCGGTGTTCGAGGCCGTGAACGCGATCGAGGGCGGCTACTCGAGCTACGCCGGCCTCGATCCCGCGCCGCCGACGGCGAACGTGCGCGCGGCGATCGGCCAGGCCGCGCACGACACGATGAACGCGCTCTTCCCATCCCAGTCCGCGGCGTGCGACGCGGCGCTCGCGATCGAGATGTCGGCCGTGCCCGCGTCGACCGCGCGCTCGCGCGGCCTCGCGGTCGGCGCGGCCGCGGCGGCGGCCGTCGTCGCGCTGCGCGAGAACGACGGATCGGAGCTTCCCGAGCCCGTGTACGGCGTCGACTACGTCCCGAGCGACCAACCGGGCGCGTGGCGCCAAGATCCGATCAGCCTCGGCACGCTCGCGATGGGCGGGAACTGGGCGCTCGTGACTCCGTTCGCGATGAGCTCCGCCGCGCAGTTCCGTCTGCCCCCGCCGCCTGCGCTCACGAGCGCCGAGTACGAGCTCGCGTACGCCGAAGTGAAGGTGCTCGGCGGCGACGGCGACACGACGCCGACCGCGCGCACCGTCGGGGGCACGGAGACCGGCCTCTACTGGGCGTACGACGGCACGCCGAGCCTCTGCGCTCCGCCGCGCCTCTACAACCAGATCGCGACGCAGATCGGCATGGAGCACGCGCTCTCGGCGCTCGAACTCTCGCGTTTGCTCGCGCTCGTGAACCTCGCGTTGGCGGACACGGGGATCGCGGCGTGGGACTCGAAGTACCACTACGCGTTCTGGCGTCCCGTCACGGGCATCCGTGAATCGGACGCCGGCACCGGACCGTCCGGCCTCGGCGACGGGAACGCGAACACGATCGGCGATCCGACGTTCACGCCGCTCGGCGCGCCGCGCAGCAACGGCAGCGGGCCGAACTTCACGCCGCCGTTCCCCGCGTATCCGTCGGGCCACGCCGCGTTCGGCGGCGCGCTGTTCCAGACGTTGCGCCGCTACTTCGGCACCGACGACATCGCGTTCACGTTCGTGAGCGACGAGTTCAACGGCATCACGGTCGACAACGAGGGCGAGGTACGTCCGCTGCGTCCGCGTTCGTTCGAGTCGCTCTCGCAGGCGGAGGAGGAGAACGGCCAGAGCCGCATCTACCTCGGCATCCACTGGAGCTTCGACAAGACGGGCGGCATCACGCAGGGCCGCGCGGTCGCGGACTGGGTGTTCGACCACGTGCTGCAGCCGGCACCCTAAGAGCCTGTGAAGAAATCAGAGACGCCCGTCACGCTCGCCCAGAGCCGCCCCGGCGGCGTTGCGATTCCTCCGAGTATTGCCGGCGAATACGCGTCGTCATCGCGCCTTGCCGGAACGCCTCTGGACAACCCTGCCGGGCATCTCTGATTCCTTCACAGGCTCTAAGCTCTCGGTCGGACGCGGGATCGGGTGTTCGACTCGATCCCGCGCGCGGTCAGGCGGTCAGGCCCGCCAGACCTTCACTTCACGCTGCAGGTCGACGCCGGTCTTCTCGAGCACGCGGTCGTGCACGTCTTCGATCAGCGTGAGCACGTCGGCGGCCGTCGCGTGGCCGCGGTTCACGATGAAGTTGCCGTGCAAGGGCGAGACGATCGCGTCGCCGCGCGTCGTGCCCTTCAGGCCGCACTGCTCGATCAACAATCCCGCGCTGCGCCCGTCCGCCTTCTCCTTCGGCGGGTTCTTGAACACGCAGCCCGCGCTCCACTCCGTCACCGGCTGCACCTTGTTCTTCGCGAGCAGGTACTCGCGTCCGCGCTCCTTCACGGCAGCGATCTCGTCGAGCTCGAACTTCAGCACGGCGCTCGCGACGACGAGGTCGCCGAGGTTGCCGTTGCGATAGCTCGGGTTCGACTCGGCCTTCGTGCGTTCGACCAAGCGCCCCTCGGGATCGACGAGCAGCACGCGTTCGACGACGTCCCAGAAGTCGCCCCAGCGTCCGCCCGCGTTCATCGCGACGCCGCCGCCGACGTTGCCGGGGACTCCGACGAGGCCCTCGACGCCCTTCCATCCGAGCTTCGCCGACGTCGACACGATCTTCGGCAGGCTCACGCCCGCCCACGCGACGAAGCGCAGGTCGACGTCGCGCGGGATCGCCGCGACGCGCGCGCTCTGCGCCTCAGCGAGTCCTTCCGCGTGCTCTTCGCCGCTGCGCGGATCGACGCGGAAGAGCCGCTGCATGCGCGCGGTCGTGATCACGACGCC
>CAZBOK010000484.1:0-3386 GCA_964493525.1 uncultured Phycisphaeraceae bacterium
GCGTTCGTCGTCGGAGCGCTGACCTCCGGCGCGGAGCGCGATTGGCCGTTCGCGCGGCGCTGGCAGCAGCTCTGCGCGGCAGTCGGCGCGAAGGCGATCGAGGACACGCTCGTCTACCGCGACCACCGCGCGCTCGCATTCGCGGAGATCGGGCTCGCGCCGCTCGACGAATCGCCGGCGATGTCGATCGAAGAGTTCCGCGCGTTCGCCGCCGATCGCGCGCACGCGCAGCCGGACACGCTGAACGCGACGTCAACGCACGACACGAAGTGGAGCGAGGATGCCCGCGCGCGCCTCGCGGTGCTGAGCGAGATCCCCGACGAGTTCGGCAACGCCGCGCGCGAAGCGCTCGCGCTCCTGAACTGCCCCGATCCGCGCATCGGCTGGCGCGCGCTGCAGACGCTGGTCGCGTGCTGGCCCGTCGACGGACGCGAGCTCCCCGGTTTCCGCGACCGCCTGAAGGCGCACGTCGTGAAGGCGGTGCGCGAGGCCAAGGAGAGCAGCTCGTGGCTCGCGCCGAACCTGGCGATCGAGGCGACGCTCGTCGGTTTCGTCGAGAGCATCTTCGCGACGGGGCCCGGCGTCGAGTTCCGCGAGCGATTGCATCGATTGCTCGATCGCGTCGCGTGCTTCGGCGCGTGGAACTCGCTCGCATCGGTCCTGCTGAAGATCACGCTGCCCGGCATCCCGGACATCTACCAGGGACTCGAGTCGTGGGCGTTCCACCTCGTCGATCCGGACAACCGGCGTGCGGTCGACTTCGGCGCTCTCGCGCAGCGACTCGCCGATCTCGATCTGGCCGATTCGCGCGAGGGCCCGCTCGCCACGGCGAGGTCGTTGGTGCATCGCTGGCCCGATGGCGCGCTCAAGCAGTGGATCACGTCGCGCGCGCTCCGCGTTCGGAAGCGGTTCGCCCCGACGTTCGCGCGCGGCGCGTTCGTTCCGTGCGCGGTCGACGGCGCGTCCGCGGAGCACGTGTTCGCGTTCGAGCGCCGACTCGAGGACACGCGCATCCTCGTCGTGGTCGGACGCCACTTCGCACGGCTCGTCGGCGATCGCACGACGAACGTGAACGGCGCGGCGTTCCGCGACGCGACGCTGATCGTGCCGGCATACGAAGGCGCGCGCCGGCCGTGGGTCGACGCGCTCACCGGCGTGGCGCGCAAGGACGAAGACCGCATTCCGGTCGCGCGACTGCTGACACACCTGCCGCTCGCGCTGCTCGTGCGCCGGACCTGACCGCTCGGCCCGACGATTGCTCTCTGCTCCGCGCCCCCACCTGGAGAGCGCCATGATCCTTCACGCGGCCGACCTCATGCAGCGATCGATCGTCACGATCCCCGCGTCCGCGACGTGGCGCGAGCTCGTGGATCTGCTCGACGAGCACGGCATCCACGGCGTTCCGGTGGTCGACGCCTCCGGCAAGCCGATCGGCGTCGTGTCGCGCAGCGACATCGCGGACGCGCTGTCCGACAGCGACCCGCCGGATCGCGCCACGCACCATTGGTATGCGATCGGCGACGAGGAAGTCGCGCTCGACGGCGACGAAACGGACGAGGCGGAGTCGGTGAAGCTCGACGTCGGCCGGACGGTCCGCGAGATCATGTCGCCGAACCTGATCACCGCGCGCGCCACCGCGACGGCGGGCGATCTCGCGCGCAAGATGGCGAAGAACCGCGTTCAGCGGCTGCTGATCGTCGAGGGTCGCCGGCTGGTCGGGATCGTCTCGGCGTCCGACCTGCTGCGCTGCCTCTCGAGCTACGAGGCATCGCTCCTGCGCATGGATCGCGCGAAGGCGCCGGCCGCGAGGTCATCGCTCGGACGCTGAATCGGTGGGGAAACCGATCGCGCACTTCGAGCGCGGCGCGGAATCGTCCGCACGCGTGCGGGAACGGACTCCCGATCGCGACGGCCGGCGACGGGGATCGGCCGTGAATTCGCCGCGTCCGATTCTTGCTCGGTGCGCCGCCCGCACAGCGCGCCGGGGACGCGCGGAAAGAGCCCGATGCACACCGTCCACTCGAACACTCGCATCGCCGATCTCGTGATCGCGCGGCCGGCGGCGAGCCGGATCCTCGAGAGCTTCCACATCGACTACTGCTGCGGCGGGGCGAGAACCCTCGGCGAAGCGTGCGACGATCTCGGCCTCGACGTCGCGCGCGTCGCGCAAGAGGTGGAGAGCGTGGCCGAAGCGGCGGGTGATTCCGAGTGTGCGGGAGTGGAAGCTCTCTCCGCAGCGCGGCTCGTTGAACACCTCGTGTCCGTTCATCACGCGCGGCTGCGACGCGACCTACCGAGGATTGTCGCGCTCGCCGACAAGACGCTCGCCGCGCACGGCGCCCGCCACCATGATTTGAGACGCCTCAGTGAGGTCGCACGCCACTTGTGGATCGAGCTCGACTCTCACCTCGCGAAGGAAGAGGCGGTCCTCTTTCCAGCGATCGTCGACTTGGACCACAGCGGGTCGACGGGACTGTGCGGCGGCGACATCTCGCACCCGCTCGCCGTCATGGAGACGGAGCACGAGGAAGCGGGACACGCACTCGCGGAACTGCGCGCGCTGAGCAACGACTTCGCTCCCCCCGCGGACGCCTGCGCCACGTGGCACGCGCTCGCGAGCGGTCTCGCGGAGTTCACGATCGAGCTGCACCGCCACATCCACGAGGAGAACAACCTGCTGCATCCGATGGTGCGTGCGCTCGCGACTCGGATGGTTCCGCGGAGAGAACGATGATCACCGACCCCGCGAAGAACCCCGGCCTCCTGAAGCTCGATCTCTACTGCAAGGGAATGCGGCTCGACGAGTCGTGCTTCATCGAAGAAGACGGCGGCCGTCCGATCCTCCGCACGCGCGCGGGACTCGGCTCGGGGCTCGAGGCCGTCCTGCCCGGCGAGCTGTGGACCAACATCCCGGTGACCGAGCCGTTCGCCGCGGAGTCGCCGTACGTCCTGAAGCGCGTCGGCGGGGAGTACGTGATCCATCGCGGCGACGCGGCGATCGCGCCGATCCGACTGTCGCCTCAGCCCGCGTGGTACGAGCGGCGCACCTCCTCCGGAAAACTCATGCGCGCCGTCGGAACGCTGCAGGGCACCTACCTCGGCGTGTACCCCGCGAAGGTGTGCGAGTACTGGGTGAAGTCGAAGGCGCATCCGGAGCAGGACAACTGCAAGTTCTGCTCGGTCGGATTGAACCTCGGAGTCGACGACGCGGACGTGAAGAGCGTGCAGGACGTCGTCGAGACCGCGATCGCCGCGTGGCGCGAGTCGGGCGTGACGTACGTCGACTTCAACACCGGTCACTACACCGGGCACACCTTCCTCGACATCCTCGAGCCGTACATCCGCGGCGTGAAGGAAGCGACCGGCTGCCTGATCGGCGTGCAGAC
>CAZBOK010000485.1:0-3379 GCA_964493525.1 uncultured Phycisphaeraceae bacterium
CCTGGCCCTTCTTCAGGAGATCGCTGATGTTCCGGTCGCGGTTCTTCCGCTCGCGCTGGCCGGACATGTCGCCGTTCGCGCCGTCGTTGCGATCCCCGCGGTCTCCGCGGTCACCACGATCGTTCCGGCCGCGGCGGTCGCGCCGGTCGAAGCGCTGCGGACGGTCGCGGCGCTCGTCCGGAGCGCGCTCGCGCTCCTGCGGTTCGTCGCGGTGCTCGCCGTGCTCGGAGCGCTCGTGCCCGGCGTGGGCCCCGTGCTCTTCGTCGTGTTCGTGTTCTTCGTGCGGCTCGTCGTGCTCGGTGCGCGGCGCGCGCTCGGCGTGCGCGGACTCGGAGCTCGGCGGCGCGTCGTCGTCCCGGTCGTCGTCGAGATCGCGCGATTCGGCGTCGCGGTCGTCGCCCTCGGGGATCGGCGGTTCGTCGCCGACCTCTTCGATGTTCGAGCCGCGCTCCCGCTCGCCGCCGTCGTCGACGTCGGACTCGGAGTCGCGGTCGTCGTCGCGGTCGGGTTCGTCCGCACCCGCCGACTGGCCGCGCTCGAAGACCGAGCCGTCGGCGACGTCGGAGACGTGCAGGAAACCGTGACGCGGACCGCCGAACTCGACGAACGCCGCGCCGATCGACGGCTCAACGTTGGTGACGCGGCCCTTGTAGATGTTCCCCAGGCACGAGCCGACCGAGATCCGCTCGACGTAGTACTCCTCGAGGATGCTCCCCTCGACGATCGCGACCCGGATTTCCTCCGGCTCCGCTGCATTGATCAACATCTTTCGGGACATCGAATCCCCCCTCGAACGGTCCGCGGGAGTTCGCGCGCCTCGCGAGCGCGTCGAGCCCTCCGTTTCCGTCGAGAAGCCGGGAGCGCACGGTCTCGTTCACCCCGCGGAGGGCGCGACGCGGCACGTCAGTCGACCGCGCCGGTCGAATCGACCGGAGGATCGTCCACGTGCTTGGTCGCAGCATCCGTCTCTCCTGAGAATCCGCTGGCTTTCAAGCACGCTTGAACGCGCTCGATGCACTCGCGGACGCGGGGCGGACGTCCGTCCGCTCCTCCTCCCACCAATTCGAGGATCACGCACGCCCCGTGGGCGACGGCGCGGGAGTAACGCTCGTCGCCGCTCTCGCGGAGCGCGGTGGCCGCGGCCTGTGCCGCAGCGGAACCGTCCTTCACCGGGATCGAGAGCCACGTTCGCCCGGACGCGGGCGGCGCGACCCCTTCCTCGGCTCGTGAGATCCGGATTCCGGCCGGCATCTCCGCCGCGAGCCGCGCTTCGACGTCCCCAAGAGGAATCGAATCCGCGACGCGGAGGCCGAACCAGTCACCTCGGGATGCGACGCCGACCGGAACCGCGGCAGGCATCCGAACTCGAACGTGCGGGTTGAATCCGGCGGTGTACTGGACTTCCAAACCGCTTCTCCGAACGGCTCGCTCGACCAACCGAAGGAGGTCGAGGTGCGACAGGAATCTCGCGTCGCCGTGCCGCTCGAAGTAGACCCTCACTGCACGTTCAGGCATCTCACGCTCGGCACGTTACGGCCGCCCGGAACCCCAAGCAAGAACGGCGGGAGGTTTCTCCCGCCGTTCTGCGTTCCGGCCGAACCGGAACCGTCGATCTGGATCGCGGCGCCGTTGCACCGCTGCCGTTCGGCGAATCAGCCGCCCGCGTGTTCCTGCGTGCCGGTGCCGTTCGCCGCGTTCTGCTGCTGGATCTTCTGCCACTGGGCCTCGGCCGCGGCGGCGTCGGCGTCGAGCTTCTGCTGGAGGTCCTGGGCGCTCTGCGCCATGCCGCGGATGATCGTCGGCGTCAGGAACACGAGCAGGTGGTTGTGCGACTCGCCGTCCTGCGTGCGGCGGAAGAAGAAGCCGATGAACGGCAGGTCGCCGAGCCACGGCACCTTGTTCACGAGCTTCGACTTGCGGTCGGTGATCAAGCCGCCGATCTCGCCGGTCTGGCCGCTCTCGAGCATCATGTTCGTGACGACCGTCTGCGAGGTGACCTGCGGCAGCGAGATCGTCGCCGGCTCGGTACCGAAGAGGTTGAACCCTTCGAGATCCGGGTCGGTGGTGCCCGAGAGGAACCGCGCCTGCGGGATGACCGTCATCGCGATCTTGTTCGTGTTCGGGATGACGTGCGGGATGATCAGGAGCTGGAAGCCGGTCTCGACCGGCGAGTTCTCCGCTTCCTTCACCGCGAATGCGAGGCCGCCGGCCTGGTTCGTGGAGGCTTCGGTCTCCGCGTACCGGATGATGTCGCCGACGAACACCGTCGCTTCCTGGTGATCGAGGGTGATGATGCGCGGGGCCTGAACGACCTCGACGTGGTTCTGGATCTGGTTCAGACGCACCGCGAGGCGGACGCTGCGGAAGTCGAGCAGACCGGTCTTCAGCGTCTGGTCGTCGATGAACGCGCTGTCGTCGAACGGACCGTGGTTCCCGAGCGCGTCGGTGCCCGGGAAGATGTCGTCGTCGAACCCGCCCTCACCGAGGTTGAACGGCACCTTGGAGGGGATCGCCGCGCCGTTGAAGGTCGCGGTGACTTCCTCGGCGCCCATCGCGAGGTCGAGGTTGTCGGTGTCGGTCGTGGTGACGAACTTGACGTCGATGAAGATCTGCGCGGGCTCCACGTCGAGCTTCTCGACGATCTCGACGATGTGGTCGAGCACCGGCTTCGTGTCCTTCACGAAGATGGCGTTCTGCTTGTCGAAGTAATCGAGATCGCCGTTCTTGGAGAGCAGCTTCTTCAGCGCGAAGAGCAACGGGAAGTCGCTCGGACGCAGCGCCGACATGCCGCTCTGGTTGTTGCCGCCACCGGCCGGCGCGGCGGACGTGCCGCCCTTCGCGGCCGCGAAGTCGGTCTTCACGGCGAAGTCGGTCTTGATCGTCGCGATGTACGGGGCGCGCGGACGGAGGTACTTCAGCTCGATCACGCGGCTCTCGAGCTGCTCGGTGAGCGCCGCGCTCGTGACCACGCGGAGCACGCCGCGCTCTTCCTCGACCACGTGGTAGCCGAGCGTCTTGACGACGTTGTCGAGCGCATCGCGCCACGGCTTGTCCTTGATCTCCATCGTGACGAGGCCCTTCACGTCCGGGGCGATGACGAGGTCCGCTTCCGCGGCCTTGGCGATCGCCTGGATGACGCGACGGATGTCCTCGTCCTGGAAGGAGAACGTGACGCGCGGCGGCTTCTCCACCTTGAACACGCGGCCGCGTGTCTCGACGACGACGCAGCCCGCGTTTTCGGCGACGAGGCCGAGCGCTTCGCGCCACGGCACGCCGGAGAACGCGATCGTGACGCGCGCCTCCACCATCGGCGCGAGCAGGATGTTTGCACCGGATCGATCGCGGATGACCTTGAGGACGTCCGCGAGCGGGCGATCCT
>CAZBOK010000486.1:0-3375 GCA_964493525.1 uncultured Phycisphaeraceae bacterium
TTC
Source organism: uncultured Phycisphaeraceae bacterium (assembly GCA_964493525.1). Taxonomy (GTDB): domain Bacteria; phylum Planctomycetota; class B15-G4; order B15-G4; family JADJEK01; genus CAZBOK01. Next base: position 4 of record CAZBOK010000486.1, read on the forward strand.
CCAGAATCCTCCGCCGGCGCAACGGGCGGGAACCGCTCGATCGCTCCGCCCGTTGCCGCGAGTTCCTCAACGATTCGATCGGAGCCGCCCGATGATCCGCCTTCCCAGCGTCGCCGCACTCCTCGCGCTCGTGGCCGTCACCGGCTGCATGAACGTCCATCGCGCGACGTCGCCGCAGTCGTTGCGGGAGGCGCATCGGTCCGGAGGCGCCCTCATCGTCGACACTCGGAACGGCGACGTGCACGTCGCGGTCGACCCGGCGACGAGCGACGTGGTGATCGACGCGCTCCGCATGGGCGGCGGCGCGACCGACGCGGAGGCGCAACTGCGCGCGGAACAGGTGCGCGTGGTGACCGAGCGCGACGCGACCGGCCGCCTGTGCGTCCGCGCCGAGTATCCGGGCGGTTACCAGAACGGCGACGGCTGCGCGTTCACGATCCGCATGCCCGACGTCAACGGGCTCGAGATCAGGACCGACAACGGCGACGTGCGGCTCGAAGCGTGCGGCGGCGACGCGCACGTGTCGACCTCGAACGGGAAGGTGGTCGTGATCGGCCAGGGCGGCGCGGTCGAGGCGCGGTCGTCGAACGGCGACGTCGAGATCGACGGCGCGTCGGGGCCGGTGCGGCTCGACACGTCGAACGGCGGCGTCCGCGTCGCGCGCGTCGCGGCATCCGTCGAGGCGAGCTCGAGCAACGGGTCGATCGCGCTCGAGCCCGCGCCCGATTACCGCCAGCCGTTCCGGCTCGAGACGTCGAACGGCTCGATCCGCGTGCATCTCTCGGGCGCCGCGTCGGCGACGGTGCACGCGTCGACGAGCAGCGGACGCATCGACGCGCGCTCGGCGCACCGGCCGATGCAGCTCTCGGGCTCCGGCGATTCACGCGTCGTCGCGATCGGCGACGGCGGCAGCCCCGAGTGCCACGCGACGACGTCGAACGGGGACATCGACATCGCGGTCGACTGAGGTCGCTACAGTCCGCGGCGCGCAGCCCCGCGCGACCGCGATGACCGAACCGGACTCGCAACCCCGCCGCACCCGCCTCCTCGCGCTCTACGCGGGCACTCTCCTCATTGGCGCCGCGGCGTTCGTGTGCATCCGCGGCGCAGGGAGCGGACTCACGCCCGGCCTGCCGGCCGCGTCGGGCGATGCCGGCGCCGCGAGCCACATGGGGACGCTCGCTCACGTCCTGCTCGCGCTCGCCGTGATCACGCTCGTCGCGCGGCTGGTCGGCCAGCTCCTGCGGCGGTTCTTCGGTCAGCCGCCGGTGATCGGCGAGATCCTCTCCGGGCTGATGCTCGGGCCGTCCTTGCTGGGCGCGGTGTGGCCGCAAGGCCAGCACTTCCTCCTCCCCGACGACGTCGCACCGCTGATCGCGGTGATCTCGAAGATCGGCGTCGTGCTGTTCATGTTCCTGGTCGGGCTCGAGATGGACGCCCGCATGCTGCGCGGGAGCACGCGATCGACGCTGGCGATCTCGCACGCGAGCATCGTGCTGCCGTTCGTGCTCGGCGCCGGCCTCGCGCTGTGGATCTACCCGCGGTACGCGACCGCGAACGTCGACTTCACGTCGTTCGCGTTGTTCATCGGCGCGTCGATGTCGATCACCGCGTTCCCCGTCCTCGCGCGCATCCTCACCGATCGCGGCATGAGCAAGACGCCGCTCGGGATCACCTGTCTCGCGTGCGCGGCGGTCGGCGACGCGACCGCGTGGACGCTGCTCGCGGTGATCGTCGGCATCGCGTCGGCGACGATCGGCGGCGCGCTGCGCACGGTGCTGTACGTCGTCGTCTACGTCACCGTGATGCTCGTCATCGTGCGGCCGATGGTGCGCAACTTCGTCGCGCGCGCCGACGCGTCGGGTCGGCCGGTCTCGCGCAACGTGCTCGCGGCGTGCTTCGTGACGCTCCTGCTCTCGGCGTTCGCGACCGAGGCGATCGGCATCCACGCGCTGTTCGGCGCGTTCCTGCTCGGCGTGCTGCTGCCGAACGAGGGCAAGACCGCGGAGCAGTTGCGCGCGGCGCTCGCCGACGTGGTGGTCGTGCTCTTCCTGCCGTCGTTCTTCGCCTACACGGGAATGCGCACGCACGTCGGCCTGCTCGACGAGCCGCGCGACTGGCTCGTGTGCGGCGTCGTGATCGTCGCCGCGACGATCGGGAAGTTCGGCGGCGCGGCGGGAGCCGCCCGCTTCGTCGGGCACTCGTGGCGCGACGCGTCGGCGATCGGCGCGCTGATGAACACGCGCGGACTGATGGAGCTGATCGCGCTCGCGCTCGGACTCGACCTCGGGATCATCACGCCGACGGTGTTCACGATGTTCGTGCTGATGGCGCTCGTCACTACCTTCATGGCGGTGCCGATGCTCGACCGGATCCTCGGCCGGCGGGGCGAAGCCGGAGGCGACGCGCGACCCGACGTGCCGGCGTGATCCGCCCGGAGTATCATTCCGCGCTCCACCGTCCGCCCCGAGCCGGGAGTTCCCATGCGTCGCACCGCCCTCGTGTCGTCCGCGCTCGCGCTCGCAGTCGCCGTGGCCGCCGCGCCGTTCGCGCGCGCGACCTGGTCGATCTGCCTCACCGACACCAGCACCGGCGAAGTCGCCATCGGCACGGTGACGTGCATCAACAACGCCGACCTCGAGAAGTTCGTCCCGATCGTGCGCGTCGGCCTCGGCGTGGGCGCCTGCCAGTCGCTGATCGACGCGCAGGGCGTGAACAAGAAGATCATCTGGAACGAGCTGCCGAACGGCACCGATCCCGCGACGATGCTGCAGATGATGCAGGCGGTCGACTCGCAGTACCAATGGCGCCAGATCGGGATCGTCGACCTGCAGGCGCGGGGCGTGACGTTCACGGGCACCAAGGACGGCCTGTGGGCCGGCGGCGTCACCGGCCACGTCGGCGCGATCACCTACGCGATCCAGGGCAACGTCCTCACCGGACAGCCGGTGATCACGCTCGCCGAGCAGGCGATCCTCAACACCGCCGGCGATCTCGGTCAGAAGCTGATGGCGGGAATGGAAGCCGCGCGCTCGATGGGCGGCGACGGCCGGTGCTCCTGCAACGCTTCGATGCCGCAGCAGTGCGGCTCGCCGCCGTCGAGCTTCACGCGATCGGGATACATCGGCTGCGTGATCGTCGCGCGCATCGGCGACACGGACGGCACCTGCGTGCAGCCCGCGGGCTGCTCGACCGGGCAGTACTACCTCGAGCTGAACATCAACGGACAGCAGGCCGCGAACCCCGACCCCGTGGTGCAGATGCAGGCGCAGTACGCGACCTGGCGCGCGTCGCTCGCGGGGCGGCCGGACCACGTCAAGTCGAAGAACGTCCTGAACCGCGCGATCCTGCACGCGGACGGCGTGGACGGCA
>CAZBOK010000487.1:0-3358 GCA_964493525.1 uncultured Phycisphaeraceae bacterium
GTGGTCGCTCGTCGCGCAGGCCGTGCTCGCGAGCAACGACTTCCTCTACGTGGAGTGACGTGATGCCCCGACGATGGGACCCGCGCCGAATCGTCACGCGCCGCGACGTGCTGAAGCAGCTCGGCGCCGGCTTCGGCGCCGTCGCCCTCGCGGGGCTCGCCGCGGAATCGGCGTCGGCGCGCACCCGCGCGATCGGTCCCAAGGGTCCGGACTTCGCGCCGCGCGCGAAGCGCGTGATCTTCCTCTTCATGCACGGCGGCCCGTCGTCGATCGACACGTTCGCGTGGAAGCCGCTGCTCGAGCGCGATCACGGCAAGCCGCTGCCGTTCGCGAAGCCGCGCATCCAGTTCGCGCAGACCGGCAACCTGCTGAAGTCGCCGTGGAAGTTCGCGCAGCACGGGCAGTCCGGCGCGTGGGTGTCGGAGCTGTTCCCCACGGTCGCCGACCACGTCGATGACCTGTGCTTTCTGCACGCGGTGCACGGCACCAACGAGGCGCACGGCGGCGCGCTGCTCGCGCTGCACACCGGCTCGGCGACGTTCGTGCGGCCGAGCATGGGCTCGTGGGTCTTGTACGGCCTCGGCAGCGAGAACCGGAACCTGCCGGGCTTCATCACGATCTGCCCGACGCTCGGGCACGGCGGCGTGAACAACTGGTCGTCCGCGTTCCTGCCCGCGATCTACCACGGCACGCCGATCGGCCACGCCGGGATCCCCGCCGCGCAGGCGACGCTGCGCCACCTCGCCGCGCATCCGTCGATCGCGCCGCTGCAGCGCGCGCAACTCGACCTCTTGAAGGATCTCGATCAGGCGCAGGACGCCGCGCACGCGTCGGCGGGTGACGCGGAGCTCGAAGCGCGCATCGAGTCGTTCGAACTCGCGTTCCGCATGCAGGCCGAGGCGCCGAAGCTGTTCGACCTCGCGAGCGAGACCGACGCGACCAAAAAGCTGTACGGCATCGACGATCCCGTCACGGAGAACTTCGGGCGCCAGTGCCTGCTGGCGCGGCGCTTCGCGGAGGCGGGCGTGCGCTTCATCCAGTGCACGCACTCCTACAAGTGGGACCAGCACTCGGACCTCGCGCGCGACCACGCGAAGAACGCGAAGGAGGTCGATCGTCCGATCGCGGGCCTGCTCGCCGACCTGAAGTCACGCGACCTGCTGAAGGACACGCTCGTGTTGTGGGGCGGGGAGTTCGGCCGAACGCCGACCGCGCAAGGAACCGACGGCCGCGACCACAACCCGCACGGCTTCACGATGTGGATGGCGGGCGGCGGCACCAAGCCCGGCTTCGCGCACGGCGCGACCGACGAGTACGGCTTCTTCGCCGCCGAAGGAAAGGTGCACGTGAACGATCTGCACGCGACGCTGCTCGCGATCCTCGGGCTCGATCACGAGAAGCTGACGTTCCGCCACGCGGGCCGCGACTTCCGCCTCACCGACGTCGCCGGGAACGTGGTGAACGAGATCCTCGCGTAGGCCGACTAGCTCGGCTTGCGCACCGCGCGGATCAGCGACTCCATGTGCTCGAGGTAGCGTTCGAGCGCTTTGCGGCCTTTCGGCGTGATGCGGAACTCGGTGCGCGGCATGCGGCCGGCGAACGACTTCGTGCACTGCACGAGGCCGCCTTCTTCGAGCTTGCGCGCGTGCACCGACAGGTTGCCGTCGGTCGTCTCGAGGAGCGTCTTCAGCTCGGTGAACGTCAGCGCGGGATTGACGGCGAGCGCGCTCACGATCGCGAGGCGCATTCGCTCGTGGATCAGCCGCGCTTCGTCGCTGTCCGCCGCGGGGCCGGGCAGCTTCTTCAAGAGCGGGGCGCGCACTTCGCGCGCGGTGGATTGCGACTTCGCCATCGTCAGCCTCCGTACCGGCGCGCGATGATCAGACCGAACACGAGGTGGAGGCCGCCGAAGCCCGCCGCCATCATCGGGTCGCCGAACCGCTCGGGCAGGAACAGCGTGGCCGCGCCGAGCAGGAAGAAGCAGCCGCCCATCAGGACGACGGGCCGGATCGCGAACGCGCCGCCGGTGAGGACGCTGACTCCATAAAGGAGGAGCCACAGGCCGGGCAGCAGGTCGAAGCGGCCGAGCTTCGCGATCACGAACGTGAGCAGCGCCGCGGCCGCGAGCGGCGGGAGCAACGCGACCAGGAAGCGCCGGCCCGGGCCGGACAAGACCGTGAGTCCGGCGGAGCGCGCCTTCTTCGCCATCGTGACGACGCCGGTCATGCTGCCGGCGAGCGCCGCGACGAACCACACCGCGAGCCAGCGCATCGGCGAGTTCGCGAGCGCCGCGACCGGCGCGGCGACGAACGCCGTGAGCCCCATGATCGTGAGCCCCCAGCCCGGCACGGCGGTGAACGCCGTCGCGCGCTCCATCGTGGCGCGGATGAACTTCAGGTCCTGGGTCGCGCGGCGTTGCAGGGAGAGCGCGGGAAGCATGGGTTCCTACCCGATGTGTTCATCGCGTCGCGCGATGACCTGGCAGCTGTAGGAACCCCCGCGGCCCAAGGCCGCGGCAGCGCGCAGCGCTGCATTCAATGGAGCGAGCCGAAACGCCGCGCGTGAGCGCGGAGTTTCGGTTGCCGTGAATCGTCCCATCGCTCGCTTGCGGTTTGCGGGTCGCATGAAGGCGAGAGAGTATTCCCGGCAGGCGCGAACGGTCAAGGACTTTGCCGGGACAAGGGCGCAGCCGTCAATGCGACATCCGCACCCACGCGTCGCGCTCGGCAGGGACGAGCGTGCCCTTGCCGAACAGCGGCGCCTTCCCCTGCGATCCGACGCTCGCGGCGCGGATCTGCACCGGCTGGTCGCCGATCACGAGGTTCAACGTGCCGTCGGCGCCGACCTGGCGGCTGCGGTTTTCGCGCTCGGCGGGGAGGACGGTTGCCGCGCACGGCTCGCCGAACTCGCCGAGGACGTGCAGCGTGACGACGTGCAATCGCTCGCGCAGATCGACGGTGGGGATCTCGACGCTCGCGCCCGCGCCGACCTCGACGCCGTCTTTCGTGAACACCGTGGCGCCGTCGAACTTGGTGACGATCGTGAGCGCGCCGACGCCGGGCTCGACGCGCTCGATCCGGAACTGCCCGTCGATCGTCGGCGCGACGGCGACATCCGCGCGCATCGCATCGGACTTCCACCGAACTTCGAGATCGGCCGCGGTCGCGCCCTCCGGCACGAGGATCGTCCCGAACACGACGTGGTCCGCATGCATCGAGATGACGACATCGCTCGCGCCGAACTCGACGTTCGTGTGCTCGCGACGGAAGCCGGGGTGCGTGGCGTCGATCGGGATCGGCGCGCCGGACTCACCGGTTTTCGACGCGGGCGCGCGGAGCGTGAACGCACCCGCGGAGTC
>CAZBOK010000488.1:0-3353 GCA_964493525.1 uncultured Phycisphaeraceae bacterium
CGACAACCGTGTCGAGTTGGTGAAGGACCTCGAGGACCCGCTGCCGGCGATGCGCCGGCGCGCCGCGGAAGCGCTGTCGCGCCGCGTCGGCGAGTGGGATCTCACGGCGCTCTCGCCGCGGCTCCTCGAGCGGCTCGCGTCGGCGACCGAGCGCGGCGACGTGATCGCCGCGACGACGCGGCTGCTGGTCGCGATCGACCTCCACGCGCAGAAGAAGGGCGATGATCCGGCGCGCGACCGCGTGCTCGCCAAGTTGATCGCGTCGAACGACGGCGCGGTGGTCGCCGCCGCGGCCGAAGCGGCGATCGCGTTCGAGGCGCCCGCGCTCAAACCGGCGTTGACGGGCGCGCTTGCGCGGCTCGTCGAGGAACCGCTGACGGCGGCGGCGCGCGGCGCGCTCGTCGAGGCGGCCGGACGACTCGCGATCACCGAGGCGAAGGACGTGGTGCTCGCGCGGCTGTACGACCCCGACGCGGCGGTCCGCGTCGCCGCGGCGCAAAGCCTCGGCGCGCTCGGGTTGCCCGACGCGCGCGAGCACCTCGAGCGCGCGATCCGCGGGGACGCGGACTGGCACGTTCGCCGCGAGGCCGCGCGCTCGCTGCCGAAGGTGTGCGGCAAGAGCGCGATCGACGGACTCCTTGCCGGTCTGCATGACTCGCAGGTCGACGTCCGCAGCGTGGCGGTCGAAGAGGCCGCGGCGCTCGGCGGAGACGTCGTGGTCGCCGCGCTCCTCGAGCGACTTCCCGCCGATCCGCCGCTGCAGATCGACATCGTGAAAGGTCTGGGAGTGATCGGCGCGAAGGAGGCGATCGACCCGCTCTGCAACCTCATCCTCCATGTGCCGCCCGAGCGCGGCACGAGCGATCCGCACGTCGATCAACTGCGGAAGAGCTGCCGCGAAGCGCTCGCGAGCATCGCGAAGTCCGACCCCGCGTGCTGGAAGGCGATCGTGTCGCGCGTGGCATCACGGCAACGGCCGGTGCTCGAAGCCTGGGCGCGCGGTCAACTCGTTCGCGCGCTGAAGGACGCGGGCAACGCGCCGAAGGACCTGTTCGACGCGGAGCGCGGCTTCGCGGCCGCGTCGCTCGCCATCGGCGACACCGCGACCGTGCTCGCGATCTCCGAGGCGCGCATCGCCGGCGCCGATCCCGCCGCGCCGGAATCGGTCGTCGATTTCGAACTGTTGAAAGCGCAGGCGCTCGCGATCGCGCACGAGCCGCGCCCGCAGGAAGCCTGCGCCGTGTACGAAGCGTTGTTGAAGAGCGGCAAGCTCACGCCCGCCGCGCGCGACTTCGCCGCGCGCGGCGCCGTCGACCTCCGCGTGAAGAACGGCGAGCTCCGCGCAGCGATCGAGATCCTCACCGCGCTCCCCGACGACGCCGCGATCGACCTCGTGCGCCGCCTCGCGCACCTCGAGCAGGACAGCGGCGAGTCCGAGCGAGCGGTGCTGCGCTTGCGCAAGCTCGCCGGGCGCCCGGGGCTCGAACCGGCCGACCGCTTGAACATCGCGCTCGATCTCGTCGAGGCGCTCCTCGCGGCAGGCGATGCGGCAGGCGCCGCGAAGGAACTGCCGCAGGATGCGGATCTCGCGACGTGGCTGCCGGAGGAAATCGCGCTTCGCCTCCAGTCCCTTCGCACCGCGATCCGCCAAGAATCGGCTGCGCGTCCGGGCGGCGGTTGAGTCGCGGACGCGGAGCACGAGCGTCGGAAAAGAGCGAACTCGCGTTTCATCGGCTGCGTCCGACTTCCGATATTGGCCCTACTGCCCGTAAGAGGTCATCCGCATGCGCACCCTGATTCCCATCGTGATCGCCGCCGGGTCCGTGTTCGGACTCGTCGGTTCCGCGTTCGCATTCCACGACGGCGGCGACGGCGAGGGTTCGGACCAGAAAACGTCCGCCCCGCTCGTCCGTCCCGACGATCCTCCCGACCCCGACGCGCTCGGCGAACTGATGCTGCGGCGCAAGACGCGTGGCGACAGCGTGCGCGATTCCATGAAGGTGAAGGCGCGCGACCTGCCGGTCGGGGTCAGCTTCGACCTCTGGATGGCGAACGGCGAAGGCGTGATGGATCTCGTGCGCACGTTCAAGTCGGACGACGGCAAGGGCGACGACGAAGGGGATGACAACTCCGGCGGCGACGACCAAGGCTCGCAGGGCGACGACGAGGGCGGCGACGACGAGAACGCCCTCGGCGACGACGGCGGCAGCGGCGACGACGGCGACGGCAACGACGACGAAGGTGAAGGCGACGACGACGGCGAGAGCCGGGGCGACGAAGGCACCGAGCTCGAGATGGAGTTCGAGAACGGCAACCTGCCGTTCGAGGCCGCGTCGCTCGACGAACTGGCCGGACGCCGCGTGGAGATCCGCGCGGGCGATCTCGTCTACCTGATGGGGCTGGTTCCGACGTTCGATGCGGCTTCCGCGGGTTCGCGTCGGCGCGAGCACACCGGCGTCGCGCTGTCGCGCGGCGAGGACGCGCCCGATGAAGATTGCCGCGGCCAGGCCGAGCTCGACAACCAGGAGCAGAACGATCGCGCTCGCTTCGACGTCGAGTGCCGCGGACTCCCCGAGCAGGATTACTTCGTCGACGTCGCGAACGACGAAGGCGACATGGAAGAGGCGGGCGTGCTCGAGCCGAAGGGTCACGGCCGCTACCGCATCCGTCTCGACACCAAGAAGGGCGAGCCGCTGCCGCTCGGCATCCTCGACGCCGACGATCTCGACGATCGTCGCATCGAGATCCGCGGCGAGGACGACGAGGTCTACCTCGCCGGCACGCTCGGTCACCTCACGAAGCGCGCGAAGAACGGCAAGTCGGACGGTGAGCTCTCGGGCGAGGGCGTGCAGGTGCGCGTCAAGCTCGTCTCGCAGCCGCGCGTGCCGAACGAGTCGTTCGAGCTGCGGGCGCGGCACCTCGTCGGAGTCGACGCGGTGATCGTCCGGATCGACGACCCCGAGGCCGAGCTGTTCGTCGACGTCGCCGAGCTCGACGTGAAGAACGGCGCGGTGCGCATGCGCCTCCGCACGAAGGCGGGTGATGCGCTGCCGCTCGGCGTGTCGCACGTGAAGGATCTCGCGGGTCGCGCGATCCAGCTCGTGAACGCCGACACCGATGAAGTCCTCGCCGAGGGCACGCTCCCCGGCATGTGATCTCGCGCGGGCGCTCGAGCCGCCCGAACTCCTCGCGGCGCGGAATCTCGCAAGTCTCTTGTGAGTTCCGCGCCGCGACCCCTAGGATGCCGGGCTCGCGCGAGAGCGCGAGAACACCGCGGGGTGGAGCAGCTGGCAGCTCGTCGGGCTCATAACCCGGAGGTCGCAGGTTCGAATCCTGCCCCCGCTACCAGACAA
>CAZBOK010000489.1:0-3349 GCA_964493525.1 uncultured Phycisphaeraceae bacterium
CCGGCGCAGGTCGTCCGCGAGCGCCGCCGCCGAGCCGTAGCGGTGGTCGGGATCCTTCGCGAGCGCTTTCGCCACGATCGTCTCGAGGTCGCCGCGCGCGGCGCGCACGATCGTCCCGAGCGGAGGCGGTGCGAACTCGCGGATCACGCGGATCGCCTGGCTCACGGACGAGCGGCTCACGTCGTACGGCCGGTCGCCCGCGACCAGCTCGTAGAGGATCACGCCGAGCGAGTAGACGTCGCAGCGCGTGTCGACGTTCGTGCCGTCGCCGTCCGCCTGCTCGGGGCTCATGTACGCGAGCGTCCCGATGATCGTGCCCGCGCCGGTCAGGAGCGTCGCGCCCGGAGCGGACGCTTCGGCGAGCCGCGCCACGCCGAAGTCGACGACGTGCGGGCGCCCGTCGTCGTCGACGAGGACGTTTGCGGGCTTCAGGTCGCGATGGATCACACCTTTCCGGTGCGCGTGCTCGATGCCGTCGCACACGGTCGCGAACAGCTCGATGCGCGCGCGCAGCGAAAGCGCGTTCTCCGCGGCGTACTCGTCGAGCGGCTTCCCATCGACGCGCTCCATCGCGAAGTAGGGGACCTCGGTGCCGTCGTCCGCGCGCGCGATGCCGGCTTCGTGGATCTGCGCGATGCACGGGTGCTGCAGGCGGCCGAGGACCTCGCTCTCGAACACGAAGCGCTTGAGCGCGCGCGGGCTCGCGAGCGTGGCCCGCATCACTTTGATCGCGACGGTGCGGCGCGGGTGATCCTGCTCCGCTGCGTACACCACGCCCATGCCGCCTTCGCCGATCCTCCCCAGGATGCGGTAACGGCCGATGCGCTTCGGGATCGGCGTGAGGTCGCGCATGTCGTCCGTCGTGAGGTCGACGAACGAGGGCTTCTCTTCATCATCGGGCGGGCGAGGGGCCGGCACCGCTGCGCTCCTGCGCGCTCATTCGCGCGACGGCGCAACCTATCAGAATCCTCACTCGACGCTCGGCTCGGGCGCGACGCGCTTGCCGAGCGCCACCACGACGACGCCGCTCAGGATCAGCGCGGCACCGAACAGGAGCGCGTGGCCGATGGGCGGGTCGCCGAGCAGTTGTCCCCAGCCGAGGTTCAGGATCACGCCAAGGAAGAACATGTTGGTCGCGCGGCCCGCGGTCTCGCGCTGCATGCCCATCGTCATGAAGATCTGCGCGACGATCGACGCCGCGGTGACTCCCGCGAGCAGAAGCCATTGGCGCGCGTCGGGCAGGACGAAGTGGAACGCCGTCAACGCCGCGCACACCGGCGCCGCGACCGCGGGAAGCGCGAACACCACGACGAGGTGGTGGTCCTGACGCGACGAGGCCCGCACGATCGTGTAGGTCGCGCCGTTCAGGACGCACGAGAGGAGCGCGACCACGCTCCATTCGATCGGCGCGTCGGCCGTCGGCCGCGCGACGAGCGTGAGGCCGATCGCGCACAAGGTCGACGCGATCACGAGCGCGCGCCCCGGCCGCTCGTGGAGGAACTTCGCGGCGAACCACGCGGCGAAGATCGGACTCGCCTGCGTGAGGAGGATCGCGTTGCCGAGCGGCAGGCGCCCGACGCACGCGAAGTAGGTCAGCATCCCGAGCGTGCCGAACGTGCCGCGCAGCAGCAGGAACTTGCGCGAGTTGCCGAGCGGCGAGAGCCCGCGCCGTCGGATCATCCACAGGACGATCGGGATCGTCGCCGCGGAGCGGACGAACACCGTCTCCTGCACCGGGATGCCGGCGCCGAGGAGCTTGATGCACACGTTCATGAACGAGAAGAACAGGACCGCCAGCGCCATGCAGGCCAGGCCGTTCAGCGCGCGCTTCTCCGTCGACGGGTGCATTCGGCGCGAGGATACGGACTCGCGGCCCGCGTCCGCGCGCCGGTCTTCGCCGCGGTGTTCTCCCAACCGCATCGATCGGCTGCATGGATGCGGCGGCGCGCCGGCGGTCGCTGCACGCGTTTCTACAAACGACGCATGCACGCCCCGCCGCCGGGGGTCGGGCCAACTCCGTTGATCGCGAGCGCGTCGCACGTTGGGCGCGTCGTCTCTCCCGCTCCGCTGGCTCCGTTCGGCGGACGGCGCCGGCGTCGCGAGGTTCGGTGATCCGCGGCGCCGCCGCTTCCCGCTCCGGCACATCGGGTGCTCGCGCGACCGCACGACGCGGAGTTCACCTGGTGCGAGGAACGGGCATGGGTTGGTCGGACTGGGAATCGGTGTGCGCCGTCGATGGCTGGTCGATCGAGCGGCGCGTGAACGTGTACCGGGTCTTCTCATCGCGCACGCTGCTCGGCGTCGAGCTGCGCGCGAAGTGCGTCCACGACGTCGCGCACTCCGCGATCGAGGACATCGGGCCGGAAGAGATCCGCTGCCGGTGCGAGCTGGCCGAGCGCGTGCTGTCGACGCTGCGCCACCTCTGCGCGTTCTACAACGGCATGCTCGTTCGCGTGAAGTCGGACGCGGGGCCGCCGCCGCAGGCATTCGGACCGACCACGCTCGGCATCGGGCTCGAGCGCTGAGCGTCCACGATCGAATCGCAGCCGCTCGCTGACGATGCGGCCGGGAGCACCGCCATGTCGAGATCCGCGTTCGGCTTCGTCCTTTGGATCCCGTTGGCAGCCGCAGCGCTGCTTGCCGCGCAAGAGCCGCAGCCGCGCCCGAAGATCGCGCCCGACGCGGTGCAGGATGCAGCGAGTCCGCGCGGCGCTCCGGCCGTCCGCCCCGAGCAGAAGAAGAACGCGCACGATCAGTCGCCGGACTTCGACGCCGGGGTCGCGCGATCGGCCTCGCCCGCGTTTGCGGGCCAGCCGGGCGCAGGGAAGATCGACGGCTTCGACTTCTATCGCGACCCGCTGAACGCCGACCATCCGAAGCGCACGCTCGACGAGATCATCGCGAAGGAGTCGCAGGCGAAGGATGCCGTAATGGTCGCGCAGCGCCGGCTCCTCGCGACGCGCTACGACCTCACGCCGCACCTCGATCCGGTCGAGACGATGGCGCGCGGCAAGCCGTTGTGCGTCGGGCCGACGGCGCGCCTCGCGGCGGGGACGACGTGGGAGCAGCTCGCGACCATGACCGCGGACCAGATCCGCGACGCGCGCGTGTTCCCGTACCCGACGCTCCCGCATCCGCTACAGGTGAACGGCGGCCAGGTGTTCCCCGCGATGCAGATCGAACAGTTCCCGCGGCTCGATCGGTTCGACGTCGCGTTCGATCTTCCCGAGGAGTTCCTGCCCGAGTTCCCGCCGGCGATCTACCTCACCAACCGTCCCGAGCTCGGCGACGTCTCGCGCGGTGAGGTCGTCTCGATCAACAACTACTACCGGCTGTTCAAGGACCTGCT
>CAZBOK010000490.1:0-3328 GCA_964493525.1 uncultured Phycisphaeraceae bacterium
AGTTCGCGCGCCGTCACGCGCTCGCGCTCGCGGCGACGGCGCTGCTGGCGATCACGCTCGCGGCCGGCCTCGTCGCGACGACGTGGCAGGCGCGCGTCGCCGAGCGCCGCCGCGTCGAGGCCGAGCGCGCGCGCGATCAGACCAAGGCAATCGACGAGTACCTGACGAACGACATGCTCGGCGCGGAAGGGATGCAGGTGCACGGCCGCGACACGCGCGTCATCGAGCTGCTCGATCGCGCGCGTGAAGGCATCGCGAAGCGGTTCGCCGGGCAGCCGCTGCTCGAAGCGTCGGTGCGCGACGCGCTCGGGCAACGGTATCAGGCACTCGGCGTCGCCGCCGCCGCGGCGGAAGAGACCGGCCGGGCCGTCCAGCTCCGGACCGCGGAGCTGGGCGCCGATCACCCCGACACGTTGTCCGCGCGCGTCCACTTCGTCGAGGCCTTGGAGGCGACCGGCAACTCGCGGCGCGCGTGCGAGGAAGCGGAGTCGGCGCTCGCCGCGGAGCGACGCGTCAACGGGCCCGATCATCCCGACGCGCTCACGCTGTTGAACGACCTCGCCGTGATCCTGCAGCAGCTCGGCGAATCGGACCGCGCGCTCGCGACCTCGCGCGAGGCCGTGCTGGCGCGCGAGCGGGCGCTCGGGCCGGAGCACCCCCGCACGCTGACCTCGAAGGCGAACCTCGCGTTGATGCTGTGGCAGTTCGGCAGGATCGAAGAGAGCGTGGCGCTCCTGCAGAAGACGCTCGACGTGCAGCGTCGCGTGCTCGGCCCGGACCATCCCGACGTGATGACGTCCGAGTACAGCCTCGCCCAGTCGCTCGAGGACGCGATGCGGCTGCCGGACGCGGAGGCCGCGTACCGCGCGCTGCTCGAGCGGAGCCGGCGCAACTACGGAGACGATCACCCGAACGTGGCGATGCCGCTCCTCGCGCTGGGTTCGTACCTCGCGCGGCACGGGCACCCGGCCGAAGGCGAGCCGATGATCCGGCGCGCGCTCGAGCTGCGCACCACCGCGCTCGGCAAGTCGCATCGGCTGACGATCGAGGCGCTGCGCGAGTTGATCCAGTTCAAGACGTCGAGCGGCGCGGCGGAGGAGGCCGAGACGCTCGCGTCATCGCTCGTCGCCGCGGTTCGCGAGAACACGGACGCGAACGCGCAGGAGATGATCGCGGCGCTCTCCACGCTCGGCCGGGCGCAGCGCGCGAACCATCACCTCGAGGACGCCGCGGCGTCCTATCGCGAGTCGGTCGCGGTCGCGACGTCGCGCCTCCCGCCGAATCATCAGGAGACCGGGCAGTCGCACTACAACCTCGGCATCGTGCTGCGCGACCTGCACGACCTCGATGGCGCGGGCGACGAGCTCGAGAAGGCGATCGCGATCGACGCGATCGCGTTCGGCGACGACAACCTGAACGTCGCGACGGATCGCGTCGAGCTCGCGCGCGTGCGGGTGCTGCAGGATCGGCACTCGGATGCGGAGCCGTTGCTCGCGCGCGCACTCGAGGCGCAGCGCGGCGCGCTCCCGACCGACGATCAAAACCTCGCGGCGACCGAGCTCATGCGCGGCGACGTGCTCGTCGCGCTCGGTCGCGCCGCGGAGGCCCAGCCGTTGATCGAGGCGGCCGCGGCGACGATCGAGAAAGCGCGCGGACCCGACCACGAGCGGACGCGCGCGGCGCGGGCGGCGCTCGAACGATGCAAGGCGGCGCTCGCGAAGTGACGCGCGGCGCGCCCGATCAGACGCGGCGCAGCGCGCGGTCGAAGTCGGCGATCAGATCGCGCCGGTCCTCGAGCCCGACCGACACTCGGATCAAGCCGGGACCGATCCGCCCGCGCCGGCGCTCCGCGTCGGTGAGCGGCGCGTGCGTCGTCGACGCCGGATGCACCGCGAGCGTCTCGGTGCCGCCGAGGCTGACCGCGTGCGTGACGAGATCGAGCGACTCGAGAAGTCGCCGACCGGCCGCGAGTCCGCCGCGGACCTCGAACGAGAGCATGCCGCCGAACCCGCGCATCTGCCGCTTCGCGATCGCGTGGCCCGGGTGCGACGGCAGCCCGGGGTAGTGCACGCGCAGGATCTTGCGATGGCGCGCGAGGAAGCGCGCGAGCGCCAGCGTCGTCGCGTTCTGCCGCTCGACGCGGACCGCCAGCGTGCGGATCCCGCGCAGCACGAGCCACGCTTCGAACGGCGCGATGCATCCGCCGAGCACCTTGAGCCAGGGCCACGCGCGATCGATGAAGCGGCGCGACCCGGCGACCGCGCCGGCGATCACGTCGGAGTGGCCATTCAAGTACTTGGTCGCGGAGTGCACCACGACGTCGATGCCGTGCTCGATCGGCCGCGTGTTCCACGGCGACGCCCAGGTGTTGTCCGCGATCGTGAGGATCTTCCGCCCCGCCGCGCGCGCGATTCGCGCGACGGCGCGCAGGTCGGTGATCGCGAGCGTCGGGTTCGCCGGCGTCTCCACGTAGATGAGCCGCGTGTTCTGCCGCAGCGCGCGGCGGAACGCTTCCGGATCCTCCGGCGGGACGAACGTCGTCTCGACGCCGAGCGGCGGCAGCTTGCGCTCGAACAGCTCGGTCATGCCGGCATAGAGGCAGCTCGCCGCGACGACGTGGTCGCCGCCCTTCACCGCGGCGAGCACCGCCGTCGAACCGGCCGCCATCCCCGACGCGAACGCGAGCGCCGCGTCGGCGCCCTCCAACTCGGCGATCGCTTCTTCCAGCGCACGCGTCGTCGGGTTCCCCCACCGCGTGTACAGCTCGGTCGGCGCGATCGACTCGCTCATGCGCGCGCCGTGCGCGGCCGAGTCGAACCGGAACGTCGACGTCTCGAAGATCGGGATGCTGACCGCGTGCGTCGGGTTCGCCGATGCGCCGGCGTGGACGGCGAGCGTGGACGGATCGCGCGCGGCGCGTGCTCTCTTGACCATGGGAACCTCCCTGCGGCGGGCCGCGCACCCTACCGCGGCGCGGGCGCAGCGCGCGCCCGATACAGCCGCATCGCCTTCGAGTCCTTGGTCTTCCCTTCGACCGCGATCCGCTCGACGGCGAGGCCGGAGTCGCGCTCGAACTCTTCGGCGTCGTCCTTGCCCTTCACGACGACGAACGCTTCGCCGCCGCTCGCGACGAACTGCGCGACGTCGGTCGGGCGATCGGCGAACACGGGCCGACGATGGCCGAAGAAGCTGACGTCGTGCGCTTTCGAGAAGCCCTGGACGACGATCGATGCGTCGGCCGGAACGATGCGCTGAATCTCGGCGCCGAACGCGCGGCCGCCGTCCTCGGCGGTCGCGAACCGTCCGAGCGCCGGCTCCGCGAAGACGG
>CAZBOK010000491.1:0-3321 GCA_964493525.1 uncultured Phycisphaeraceae bacterium
GGTCTTCATGTGGTCGCTTTCACGGAGCCGTTCAGGGTGAGGTAGTCGCGCAGCCCGTCCTGCCACGGCCGCATCGGATCGCCGACCGTCTGCTCGAGGCAGAAGTTGCGCAGCACGGAGTAGGCGGGCCGCGGCGCCGGCCGGTCGAGGCGATCGCTCGACATCTTCACCAACGAGTGCGGCGTCACGTTCGCGAGCCGCAGGATCTCGACGGTGAAGTCGTACCACGAGCATTCGCCGTTGTCGGAGCAGTGGTAGGTGCCGAAGCCGGGCTCGCGCTCGATCACGTGCAGGATGCCCTTCGCGAGATCGCGCGCGAACGTCGGGCAGCCGACTTGGTCGGAGACGACGGAGAGCGGCTTCCCCGCGCGCGCGGCGGCGAGGATCGTGTCGACGAAGTTCTTGCCGTGGAAGCCGTAGATCCACTGCGAGCGCACGATCCAGAACCGGCCTTGCGACAGCTCGCGCACGAACTGCTCTCCGGCGAGCTTGCTGCGTCCGTAGATCGAGCGCGGGTTCACCGGGTCGAACTCGACGTAGGGACGTTTGCCGGTCCCGTCGAAGACGTAATCGGTCGAGACGTAGACGATCGGGATGCCGCGCGCGGCCGCGGCGAGCGCGAGGTTGCGGGTGCCGAGCGCGTTCACTCGATACGCCTGGTCGGGGTCGGTCTCGCAGCCATCGACGTTCGTCCACGCGCCGACGTGCGCGATGACCGAAGGTCTCGCGCGATCGACCGCCGCCGCCACGCCGGCGCGATCGGCGACGTCGAGCTCGGCCTTCGGCAACGCGACGACGTCGAAATTCGCCGCGCCCTGCGCCGCGAGCTCGCGTCCGACCATGCCGGCCGCACCGGTGATGAACAGCGTCCGTCCCGCCATCGCGCGCTCAGCTCATCTTGTTCGCGCCGCCGTTCCGCACCAGCTCGGAGGCGTGATACAGCGACTCGAACGTGCCGGCGTCGGTCCACCAGCCGTCGAGTTTGTCCCAGGTCAATTCGCCGTTCGCGATGTAGGCGTTGTTCACGTCGGTGATCTCGAGCTCGCCGCGCGCCGACGGCTTGAGCGTGCGCGCGATCTCGAACACGCGCGCGTCATACATGTAGATGCCGATCACCGCGAGGTTGGACTCCGGCTGCTTCGGCTTCTCGACGATCTTCACGACCTTGTCGCCGGCGAGCGACGCGACGCCGAAGCGCTGCGGGTCGTGCACTTCCTTCAGCAGGATCTTCGCGCCCGACTTCTGCTTCTCGAATGCCGACACGGCGTGCGCGATGTTCTTCTCGATGATGTTGTCGCCGAGCACGACGATGATCTTCTCGCCGTCCGCGAAGTGCTCCGCGAGCTTGAGCGCGTCGGCGATGCCGCCTTCGCCGTGCTGGTAGGTGTAGTTCAGGTGCTTCAGCCCGAACTCCGAGCCGTTGCCGAGCAACCGCAAGAAGTCGCCCGCGTTGTTGCCGCCGGTGACGAGCAGGATGTCCTTCACCCCGGCGTTCACCAGGCACTGGATCGGATAGAAGACCATCGGCTTGTCGTAGACCGGCAACAGGTGCTTGTTGGTCACCTTGGTCAGCGGGGACAGGCGACTCCCGAGGCCACCGGCGAGGATCACGCCTTTCACGAGTTCATCTCCTTGCGATACCAATCGACCGTTTCCTGAATGCCGCGGTCGAGCGGGACGACGGGGTTCCAGTCGAGGAGCCGGCGTGCTTGCGACACGTCGGCGAGCGAGTGGCGGATTTCTCCGGCGCGCGCCGGAGCCGGACTCGCGAGCACGTTCTTGGCGACGCTGCCCGCGGAATCGCGGACCAGACGATACAGCTCGTTGATCGACGTGCGACGTCCCGAGGCGATGTTGATCACCGAGCCGGCGGGAATCGGCGCGAGCGCGGCCTTCAAGTTGGCGGCCGTCACGTCGTGCACGCAGACGAAGTCGCGGGTCTGCTCGCCGTCGCCGTAGATGCGCGGCGAGCGCCCGGCGAGCAAGGACGATGCGAACACGGAGATCACGCCGGAGTACGGCGAGCTCGGGTCCTGCCGCGGACCGAACACGTTGAAGTACCGCAGCACGATCGTGTGCAGGCCGTAGCTGGCTGCGAACGCCTTCGCGTACTGCTCTCCCGCGAGCTTCGCGGCCGCATACGGCGAGAGCGCTTCGGTGCGCTGGTTCTCCTTCTTCGCGGAGTCGTCGCCGTTTCCGTAGGCGGACGACGAACCGGCGAACACGAAGCGCGACACGCGCGGGGACGTGGCGCGGCGCGCGGCGTCGAGCAGCGCGAGCGTGCCGTCGACGTTCACGCGGTTCACGCGGGCCGGATCCTCGATCGACAACTGGACCGACGCGATCGCGGCGTGATGGAACACGGCGTCGCAGCCGCCGACGGCGCGGTTCGCCGTCGCGGCGTCGGCGCAGTCGCCGCGCACGATCTCCACGCGATCGCGGACCGACGCGAGGTTCGTCTCCTTGCCGGTGCTGAAGTCGTCGAGCACGCGCACCGACCAGCCGTCGCGGAGCAGCGCGTCGACGAGGTGCGACCCGATGAACCCGGCGCCGCCGGTGACGAGCGCGCGGCCGCTCATGACGCGCTCTCCGCCGCGACCGCGCGCGGCAGCAGGCGTCGCTCGAGGTCGGCGGCGATGCGCTCGCCGGCGCACCCGTCCCACAGCGGCGGCAGCGCGATCGTCGCGCGATCGAGCGCGAGCATCCGCCGCGCGGCGTCCACGATGCGATCGGTGTCGTTGCCCGCGAGCACGTTGCCGCCCATCTCGATCGTCACCGGGCGCTCGGTGTTCTCGCGCAGCGTGACGCACGGCACCTTCAAAACCGTCGCTTCCTCCTGGATGCCGCCCGAGTCGGTGAGGATCAGCGCCGCACCGTCCATCAGGCCGAGGAATTCGAGGTAGCCGAGCGGCTCGGTGCAGCGGATCGCCGGTGTGCGCGCGAGATCGGACTCGAGTCCGAACGACGCGGCGCGCGCGCGGGCGCGCGGGTGGATCGGCCACGCGATCGGCAGGCGCTCGGAGATCGTGCGCAACGCGGCGAGGATCCGCGCGAACGGCTCGGCCTCGTCGACGTTGCTCGGCCGGTGCAGCGTGCACACCGCGTACGGCCCGGCGCCGAGCCCGAGCGCCGCGCGCGTGGCGGCTCCGGCGGCGCGGGCGCGCTCGCGATGCACGAGCAGCGAGTCGATCATCGTGTTGCCGACGAGCACGCAGTCCGCGTCGCGGCGGCCTTCGCGCTTCAGGTGATCGATGCCGGTGCGCTCGGTCACGTAGCAGACGTCGGCGAGCTGGTCGGTGCAAACACGATTGAGCTCCTCGG
>CAZBOK010000492.1:0-3312 GCA_964493525.1 uncultured Phycisphaeraceae bacterium
GTGCGCGCGGAGCTGCTCGTCTCCGAGAAGCGGATCGACCTCGCGCTGGCCGCGTTCCGCGCGGCGGCCGAGCGCTTCGCCGGACAGGAGCTCGGCGCGCGCGCCCAGTTCCGCGTCGCGGAGCTGCTCGCGAGCTCGAAGTCGGATTACGCGGGCGCGATCGCGGCCTACCGCAAGGTGGGCGACCCGCTCGCCGCGCAAGCCGCGCAACGGATCGCCGCTTTGAACGCCGACGAGCTGCGCGTCACGACGGAGCGCGCGTTCCGCGTCGCCGAGCCCGCGAGCGTGACTCTCGAGACGCGCAACATCGAGAAGGTCGAAGTGTCGCTGTACCGCGTGCGACTGCAGGACGTGTTCCTCGCGGACGGCACGCTCGCGGACCTCGCAAAGCTCGAGATCGCGCTGCTCGCACCCGATCGGTCGTTCGAGTCGAAGACCGATGGGAACCCGCGGTATGCGTTGGTGAAGCGCGCGATCCCGATCGAAGACCTGCGCGAACCGGGAGCGATCGTGGTCGTCGCGCGCTCGGGCCTGCGCGAGGCGCGCACCGTCGTCGTGAAGACCGACCTCGAGACCGTCGCGGTCGCGACCCGGCGCGGGCTCACGGTGCTCGCGACCAACGCCGCGACCGGTGCGGCCGTCGACGCGTCCGCCGCTCGCGCTGCGCTCGACCGCCGGCTCATCGAGAAGGGCGACTTCCCGCCGGACGGGATCGCGGGCCGCCAGCTCGACGCGTTCCTGGCGACGGACGCCGGCGCCGCGCTCGCCTCGCTGCCGATCCAGTCGCTGCAGCTCTCCGCGAGACCGCGGCGATCCGCGTGGATCGCGCCGACGCGCGGCACGGCGCGGCCCGGCGAATCGGTCGAGGTCCTGGGCTTCCTGCGCGGTCCGGTCGGCGACCGCGAGCCGTCGCTCGGCGTCGCCGCGGCCGACGGCTGCCGCCTCGAATGGCGCGACGCCACCACCGATCGCGTGCTCGCGACGCGGCCGCTCGCGCTCTCGGCGTCCGGCCGCTTCATCGACTCCTTCGCGATCGACCCCGCGCTCACCGGCGACCATCAGATCGTCGCGCGCGTGATCGCTTCCGAGGAGACCGGCGACCGCGAGCTGGCGCGCACCGTGGTGATCGCCGGCGCATTCGCCGCGCCGCCAGTCCGCATCGAGATTGACGTTCCCGATCACGCCGTCGCGCCCGGCTCCGCCGCGTCCGCCACCATCTCCGTGCTCGACGCCGCCGACGAGCCGATCGCCGATCACGCGGTCCGCGTGCAGGTCGGCGCGCAGGCCGAGCAGACGGTCCGCACCGACGCGTTCGGCCGCGCGGTCGTCGTCGCACCCGAGTCGCTCACCCGGATGCCGGGCGCGATCGGCGTGCGCGCGACGAGCGTCGAGACCGGAGTGAATGACGACGAGGTCGCCGTGCGGTTCACCGGCCCCATCGCGGACGGCGCGCCGGCGCTCGCCGGCGAACCGACGACGATCGCGTGCCGCGCCGAGGATTCGCGGGAAGCGCCGCGCGCGCTGTCGATCGACGTCCGAGTGCATCGCGACGATCCGCTCGACGCCGGCGCCGCGTCCGACGCGCACGGCACGATCACGACCGGCGCGAACGGCGACGGCACGTTCCGCTTCACGCCCGAGCGCGCCGGCGCACACGACGTCACGCTGACGTGGACCGACGCGCGCGGGCTGCCGCGCTCGATCGCGGAACGCATCACCGTCGCGGGCGACGGCGACGGGATCCCCGTGCATCTGCTGCCCGAGACGCGCGCGCCCCGGCCGGGCGCGCCGATGCTGCTGCGCGTGCACTCCGAGCTCGACGACGGGCCCGCGACCATCGTGCTGCACTCCGAGCGCTTCGAGTCCGCGCAGCGCGTGACGCTCGCGAAAGGCGTGAACCGCTTCACGGTGCCGATCCCCGACGCGGGTTGGCGCCAACTGTTCGTGACGGTCGTCGCCGCGCGCGGCGCTCGCGTCGAGACGCCGACCATCGCGCTCGCGCCTTCGCTCGACCTCACGCTCGACCTCGCCCTCCCGAAGGGGCCGGTCCGCGCCGGCGCCGACGTGACCGCGCGATTGACCGTGAAGGACGGCGACGACGGCGCGCCGGGCGCCGACGTCGCGTTCCTGCTCGTGCGGCAGGACGATCGCTTCGACGGGCTCGCGGCGAGCGGCGCGCCGATCGACGCGTTCGCGCGGGCCGCAACCGCCGCGCTCGCGCGCTTCGCCGTCGTCGCGCACAGTGCGGCCTTCGCACCGAGTGCGACCGCAACCACGCTGGACGCGAACCTGCAGCACGCGCTCGCCGAGATCGCGGCGCAGGCGAACGAGCCCGCGGTGATGGTGCAGCCGCTCGAGCTGCAGGACTGGGTGACGACGCGCCCGCTCTCGGACGCGGCGGCCGGCGATTCGATGTCCCAGGTCGGATACGCCGGCGGAAATGCCCGCAAGCGCCCCGGCGGCGGGAAGGCAGGAATGGGCCCCCGCACGGGCGGCGGCGGCCGCGGTCCGACCAGCGCGATCGGCACGTTCCATCGGACACCGCTCGTGTGGCGGCCCGACGTCGCGAGCGACGAAGCAGGAGTCGCGGAGATCTCGTTCGCGGCGCCGGAGCGTCCGGGGCGGTACCAACTGATCGCGTTCGGATCCCGCGGCGCGTTCCGCTTCGGGCGCGTCGAGAAGACGTTGACCGTCGCGGAGCCGATCGAGGTCCGCGTCCTGGCGCCGGCGCGCGTCGCGAGGAACGACGCCGCGTCGCTGCGCGTGCGCGTCGCCGAGGTCGCGGGGAACGCGGCGACCCTTCCGATCCGCGTCACCGAAGGCGAGGCGGTGCTCGCGTCGCGCTCGATCGAGTTGTCCACCGGAGGAGCCGTCGATCTCGCTCTGTCGCTCGGCGTCCTCACTCCCGGGACGCACGACGTCGTGCTGGAGGCGAACGACGTGCGCGTCGAGCGCAGGATCGTCGTCGACGACGGGCTCGCGGCGCTTTCCCCCACCACGTCGGGCGTCGCGACCGGCGACCGCGCGATCGCGCTGCCGGCCGCGCCGCCGAGCGCTCGCGACCTGTCCGTCCACTTCGATGCGTCCGCGCGCGCGTTCCTCCTCTCGCTCGCGGAGGAGCCGGCGACCGACGACTGCGCGACCGACCTCGACGCCGCGCTCGCGCGGTTGTGGGCGATCGCGGCCGGTGACGCGCCCGCTGCCGCGGCCCGCAGGTCGGAGGTCCTCACGGCGGCGCGCGGTCGGCTCGCGCACGTCCTCGCATTCCTCCCGGCGCTCGACGCGAACGCGGTGAATCCCGGGATGCCGCCG
>CAZBOK010000493.1:0-3292 GCA_964493525.1 uncultured Phycisphaeraceae bacterium
GCCGGCGTTCGACTGCGCCGGCGCGCCGCTCAAGAAGCCGGGCGACGATCCGCAGCTCGTCGGCGCCGCGGACGGCGTCGCGGTACGCGACTCCGACGTCCCGATCGCGCCCGGTGCGAGCGTGGCGTTCCCGCTGCCGCAGCCGACGCCGCTGTCGCGCGTAATCGTGTTCGGCTCGGCGCGCCTCGACGACGCCGCGCGCTCGCGGCAGAACGCGGCGGCGTCGCTCGAGTCCGTGCTCGAGATCGGCGTGCGGCTCGTCGACGGCCAGACGGTGTCGGATCTGTTCCCGGTGGTCGATCACGATCTGTCGCAAAACGGCCGGGCGCCGGACGCCGAGCGCCGCAGGTTCGGCTTCACGGTCGACGGCCGTCCCGTGGATGAGTGGCGCTTCACGCCGCCTGCACCGGCCGGCGGACTCGTCCGCGCGATCGTCGTCTCGGTGCACGATCCGTCGGTCGGTTTCCGGCTGCACGGGATCACCGTGGGGTCGGGCGACGACGACCGCGCGCTCGCGCCGCTCGTCCTCCTGAACACCGCGGTCGGCGGCGCGCCGGCCGAGCTGTTCGACGGTTCGTCCGGGCGGAGCGCGGTCAGCGTCACGCGCGCGCCCGGCCGGCGCCGCGTGACGATCCCCGTGAACCGCGCGGTCGACGGCGCGTGGTTGTTCTACTCGACGAGCGACACGCGCGTGCTGGAGCCGGCGATGGCCGGGGCGGAAGTCGCGCGCGTCACGCTGCGCGACGCCGCGGGCAACGAGACGCCGTTGCCGCTGAAGGCTGGGGTGCACGTGACGATGGGCCGCGCGGAGCAGAGCGGCGCGCCGGGCTCGCAGCTCGCGATGCGCTGGTCGCCCGCGTCCGGCGCGAGCCTGCCGGTCGAGGTGGTGAACGTCCCGTTTCCGGTCCGCACCGAGTTGAAGGAGATCGACTTCGAGAACACCGGCGATCTCTCGAGCCTCACGCTCCACGCGGTGACGACCGGCGTGCTCGCCGAGACCCGCGTCGGTGCGTCCGGACTGCTGGTCGCGGCGCGCGACAAGGTGCAGCTGCGTCCGGACGTCGCCGCGGCGGTCGCCGATCTCGCGCTCGCGGCGCTCGCCGACGAGAAGGTCGCGGCGGTGCAGTTCCCCGACGAGGCCGTCACGCGCTCGCTGTTCGGCGCGAGCTACCCGCTCGGCGCGGAGGCGGGGCGGCCGGACCGCGTCGTCGCCGCGGATTCGCCGCAGCGCGCGCGCCTGGCCGGGGAGCGCTGGCTCCTGCGCTACTTCCCGCTCGCGCGCGCCGGAGCGTCGCCGCTCGTGCTCGCGTGCGCGGAACGCGTGTCCGGACTCGCGCTGCTCGAGGGAGTGCGGCGGCGCGCGGCGTTCGGCGCGCTGCTGTTGTCGATCCCGTTCCTCCTGATGTACCTGCTCGACGCCGCGACGCGCATCCCGCGCGTGCGCTGGCGCCTCACGATGCTCCTGGTGGCGACGTCACTGGTGCCGATCGTCGTCCTGTTCATCGTGCTGTACGGCGTCGTCTCGGGCGATCGCTCGCGCCTGCGCGAGTCGCGCGCGTCGGCGGCGCTCACCGGAGTGTCGGAGCAGATCGATCGCCTGGTCGCGCGCGTGAAGCGCGCGGCGACCGACATCTCCGACGCGGCGCAGATCGCGCAGTTGCGCGCCGGCGCGCAGCCCGAGCCGGCGTCGCTCGAGAATCTTCTCGCGCAGTTGATCCAACTGCAGCCCGCGCCCGGCCTCGACCTCGAGGTGCGGCTCGAGGTCGATCGCGGCGCGGGGCGATCGATGCTGCTGCACGACGACCCCGCCGGCGCGGTGTCGAGCCGCTTCGACGTGACGACCGACGGACTCGCCTACCACTGGGGCGAGTTGCTGTTCGTCGGGTCGCACGAGGAACGCGGTGAGCACGCGACCACGCGCGTGCGCGTCGCGGCGCGGGCGCTGCCGGCGCTTCTATCCGACCTCGGCGCGTCGGCCGGCGCGCGGGTGTCGATCCTCTCGCCGCGCGGCGTGCCGATCGCCGACGAGGTCGCGGACGGCGTCGATCCGCAGGAGCGCGCGCGGCGCGCCGAGGAAGTGCGCGAGCAGGACCATCCCATCGTGCGCGAGGACGACCGCGGCGGCCTCGTCGCGACCGGACTCCTGAAGGGCGACGACGGGACGCCGGTCGGGCTGCTCGAGCTCGTGCTGCCGCGCGACCCGTTCGTCGTCGACACGCCGCTGTTCGCGATGCCGCTCGACGTGTTCTTTTTCTGGTTCTGCGTGATCGGCCTCGCCGCCGCGGTGTTCATGGGCGCCGTCGCGACCGGGCGCATCACCGGACCGCTCGAGAACCTCGAATCCGCCGCTCGGCGCATCGCGGACGGCGACCTCAACGTCGGCGTCGACGGCGACGCGGACGACGAGGTCGGACGGCTCGCCCGCTCCTTCCGCGCGATGACCGAGAAGCTGAAGCGTCGCGCCGCGGAACGCGACCGCCTCGAGCGCGCGCAGGCGGAACTGTCGCGGACGATCGATCCCGACGACGTCGCGCGCGCCGCGTCGAACGCGCTCGCGGAGCATCCGCCGGCGTTGCGTTGCCTCCTCTATCGGCTCGACCCGGCGCGCGGGCGGCTCGTGCTGGCGTCGGCGGCGACGAACGCGCCGTCGTCGCCGGCCGCCGGTGAGCCGGCGGAATCGTGGCCCGCGGAGCTCGAACCCGGGCCGTTGCTCACGCGCGTGCTGAAGCAGGATCGACCGACGCTCGTGCCGCCGGCCGAGGGCGACGACCCGACGATCGATCCCGCGGCGGCGGAACGTCCGCTCGTGCGCGAGCCGTTGACGGCGATGCTCGCGCTCACCGCGTCGGGCCGCGCCGTCGGCCTCGCGGTGCTGCACTACGGCGCCGACGCGACGCACAAGCAGCTCGTCCAGTCGCGGTTCGTGCTGCAGCAGCTTGCCGGGCGCATCGCGGTCGCGCTCGAGAACGCGCGCCTCTACCAGCTCGCGATCGCCGACCCGGCGACCGGGCTGTACGTCGAGTCCTACTTCCACAATCGGCTCAAGGAAGAGGTCGATCGCGCGCAGCACGCGGGCGAGAAGCTCGCGCTGATCCGCTTCGAGCTGGCGGGGATCGCGCGGTTGAAGCGGCTGCTCGGCCCCGACCTCGCGCGCGACGGGCTCATCGCCGCGGCGCGCGCGGTGAACGCGGAAGCGCGCGACATGTACGTGGTCGCGCGCGCCGATCGCGTGCTGCTCGTGCTCTGCCCGCACTCCGACCGCGACGCCGCGCTCGCGTTCGTGGCGCGCGCG
>CAZBOK010000494.1:0-3282 GCA_964493525.1 uncultured Phycisphaeraceae bacterium
GAAGGCGCTCCACGAGCAAGCGATCGGCTGGGAGCCGGACATCAACGACGGCGTGCGCTTGAACATCCGCCCGTTCCTTCGGGCTGCCGACATGGGGCGCAAGGGCTCGGGTCTCCTGCGCGCGCGCCCGAAGTCGATCAAGTGGGACAAGGATCGCGGACAGGAGCCACAGAGCTTGCGCCCGCGCGCGAACTACCCGTGGTTCTGGGGCTGCGATCCGGACGAGAAGCCCGAACATCGCACCGACTTCGGCGCCGCCGTCTCTGGCGCCGTCCCCGCCGCGAAGGAATTCGACGGCAAGCGCTGGAACGATCTGCACTACTCGCGCGCGGCGAAGGAAGCCGCGCGGGCGGCGCAGCCAACCACGGCGCGAGAAGGTGCGGCGACATGAGCCGCGAAGCGCCTCTCTACACCGAGGCGGAGATCCGCGCCTTGCTCGAACGCGAGGAGGGGCAGTTCTTCGAGTTGAAGTCGCTCTGGGATCGGGAGTCGTCGACGCCTCGCCCGCTCGACCGGCGCAAGGCGCGCGACCTCGTCGCAGAAGCGGTCGCCGCGTTCGCGAATGCCGACGGCGGCGTGTTGCTCGTCGGAGTCGACCCGGACGGGTCCCTCAGCGGACACGGGTACCCGGAAGAAGCCGTGGCTGAGCTGCTCGCAGTGCCCGAGCGCCGACTCCAACCAGCCGCGAGCTGTCGCACGCAGCGGATCTGCATCG
Organism: uncultured Phycisphaeraceae bacterium; assembly: GCA_964493525.1. GTDB lineage: Bacteria > Planctomycetota > B15-G4 > B15-G4 > JADJEK01 > CAZBOK01. Next base: position 716 of record CAZBOK010000494.1, read on the forward strand.
ACGGTCACGAGATCCTCGTGTTCGAAGTCGAGATCGCTCCCGAGGCGGTGATGTTCGTCGGCGACGGGTTTCCCTACCGCGTCGGTGTTCGGGTCGTGCGGGAGCCGCAGGAAGTCATCAACGCCCGGAAGGAGGTTTACCGGCGCGTCGGCTACGAGCGGCGGATCCGCGCCGAAGCCACGCTCGACGATCTCGATCAGGAATTGGCGCGGCGCCTGCTCGCGGCCACGCCCCTCGGTCAGCGTCCGCTCGACGAGATCCTGCAGCGTTTCGGCCTGGTCGAGCCGCGCGCGCGCAGTTTCGGAGTGACGAACGCGGCGCTCCTGTTGTTCGGGAAGACACCGCTCGTTCGTTGGCATCCGCGCGCCGGCGTTCGCTTCTTCCGGGTCGCGGGAACGGAGCGTGAGCACGGCACGAACCGCAACGTAACCCAGTTGGATCGCATCGAGCTCCCGATCGCCGATGCGATTCCCGCGGCGCTCAAGTTCGCGAGCACGCAGATTCATCGCTCGGAGAAGCTCCACGATCTCTTCTTTCGCGAGACGCCGGAGTATCCCGAGTTCGCGTGGCAGGAAGCGCTCGTGAATGCCGTCGCGCATCGCGACTACGAAGTACAGGGGCAGGAGATCGAAGTCTGGTTCTTCAGCGATCGCATGGAGGTGAAGAGCCCCGGCGATCTCGTTCCTCCGGTGACGCTCGAGACGTTGCGTGCGCGGCAGCTCGTGCATGCGAGTCGGAACCCGCTCATCGTTCGCGTTCTCGTCGAGGCGGGTGTCATGCGCGAGGAGGGAGAAGGGATCCCGCGGATGTTCGACGAGATGCAGCGCAGCTTCCTGCATCCGCCGCGGCTCACGGTCGAGCACAGCGTCTTTCAGGTTGCCCTCTTCAACGAGCCGATCTTCGTCGGACCCAGCGTCGAATGGCAGTCGATGGTGGCGGGCTGGCCGATCACGGCGGCGCAGAAACGCGTTCTCCTCGGGCATCCGCAGGGGTTCTCGAACGAGGACTATCGGCGGTTGAACGAAGTCGATCGTGACGCGGCCTACCGCGAGATCCAGGACCTCGTCGCGAAGGGAATCGTGGTCTCGACCGGCGCTGCCGGCCGCGGAATGATCTACCGGATCGCCCCCGACATTCATCAAGCTCGGGTCTTCCTCGAGGCGCGACTGCCGCGGCTGCGCGAGTTCTTCGGGCGCACGGAGAAGCTCACGAACGCCGCGTATCGCGAACTGTTTTCGGTGAATCGGAGCGAGGCGCGGGCGGAACTCCGTCGCCTGGTGGAGGAAGGGCTCCTGCGCATGGCCGGCGAACGGCGCGGAGCGCACTACCGTCCCGAGCCTGCGCTGCGCGTCGGCGACACGAGGGGCGCGACGTGAGGCTCTCACCGGGTGCTCGGAGTTATGAGCGATTTGAACTCGATATGGACGCTCATAACTCCGTCGGCCGAGACCGACTCCAACAGAACATCGGCTCGAACCAGTGCTTGACGCGATGACCAGCCAGCCGACGATCCCTCTCGACGCGATGGTGGCGCAGATCCGTGCGTGCGGAGACTCAGCGGATGGCATGACGCCGCCCGCCGCGATCCTCTGGACGGATCCCGAGAGCCAATTCGCGCCCCTGCGCGGCGTGCTGCGAGACGCACTGCCGGAACTTCTTGAGCTCGGCGAGTACGAACCTGCGGTGCGCCGTGGTCCGGCGATCTGGTTGCGCTGCCTCGTGGACCGGGCGCTCGATCCACCGTCTCTTCCGATGGATCGCCCACCCATCCTCTATTTGCCGGGAGTCGGGCGACAAGACCTGCGAGCGGGGGATGGCTGCCGCGCCGGGCTTCGGCCGCTCGTGGAGCTGATGTACCGCGGGATGTTGTGGCTCCAGAAGGGCGGGCACGACTGGACCGTCATGGCGTGCCTGACTTCGCCGCACGGGCTCGACCTCGACGTTGCGCGCGATCGGTCGACGTTCGACGCTCTGTTGCGTGCGCTTCCGGAGTTCGTCCGCACGCCGCTGGCCGCGCTGCGCGGTCATCGCCTCGAGGCGGAAGACTTCGACCGGTTGCTCACCGACGACCCGGTGCGGGACCTGTTGCGTTGGATGGGCGATCCGTCGGCCGTGAAAGAGCAGCTCGGTCCGGAGCGATGGGCTGCGTTCGCGAGCCGGTGCAAGTCACAGTTCAGCTTCGATCCGAAGCGCGAGGACGTGACGGTCGCCGGGCAGAAGCTGGCGATCGGCGAGGCGGCCTGGTCGGGAGTCTGGTCGCGCTTCGAAGAGGCGCCGCGCGCGTACCCGGGGATCCCGGAGCTGCTGCGTCGCAGCAAGTCGCCACTGCTGGTGTTCGAGAAGGCGCGTTGGCCCGACGAGAACGACAAGGCCGAAGCGGCCGTGCGGAAGGCGCTCGTCGGTTTGAAGGACATCCCGCATGCCGAAGCGTGCGAAGTCGTGCTTGCCCTCGAGCGGGAGCACGCGAAACGGCGGCGGTGGATTTGGGCGCAGCTCGGCCAGTCACCGCTGGCGCGCGTCCTCGAACCGTTGGCGATCCTCGCGGAACAAGCCAGCAGGACAATTGG
>CAZBOK010000495.1:0-3270 GCA_964493525.1 uncultured Phycisphaeraceae bacterium
CACCACCGACGCCGCTGCCGCGCTCGCGGGCGTCACCGACGACCCGGCCGCTTGCGGGATCGTCGCTCTGATCGCGGGCACCGGCTCGATCGCGGTCGGGCGCGCGGACGGCGGCGCCGAAGTGCGCGTCGGCGGGATCGGATTCCCGGCGGGCGACGAAGGCGGCGCCGCGTGGATCGGTCGCGCCGCGATCGCGGACGGGATCGTTCCCGCGCCCGCGCGCGCGATCGACGCCGGCGACGCACGCGGATTCGCCGCGGTGTTCCCCGCGGTCCTCGCCGCCGCCCGCGCGAACGATCCGCGGGCGGTCGAGCTGCTCGGCGCGGCCGCCCGACATCTCGCATCGCTCGCCGCGCAACTCGTCGAGCTGACCGCGGCGCGCGCCGTCGGGATCCACGGCGGCGTGTTCGCGGCCGCCGATCTCGTTCGCGCGCCGTTCGACGCCGCGCTCCGGGCGCGCGCACCCGGCGTTAGGATCGCGCCGCTCCGACACGCTCCGGAGGTCGCGGTCGTTCGCGCGGCACTCGTCGCGCGAGGCAAGCCGCTCCCATGACCGACACCGCAGAGACCCTCGCGTTGCTCGAGACGATCCACGCCGCGGATCGCTCGGCGCTCGACTGCGTCCGCGCGGCGCTGCCGTCGATCGCCGACGCCGCAGCGACGATCGCGGAGCGCCTCGACCGCGGCGGTCGTTGGTTCTCGCTCGGCGCCGGCACGAGCGGGCGGCTCGCGGCGCTGGACGCGGCGGAGCTGCCGCCGACGTTCGGGATCGACGGGGATCGCGTCGTCGCGATCATCGCGGGGGGCGATGGCGCACTGGCCACCGCCGCGGAAGGCGCGGAGGACGACGAATGCGCCGCGGGCGTCCGGCTCGCGGATCTCGGTGTCACGCGCAACGACGCCGTGCTCGGCGTGGCGGCGTCCGGCACCACGCCGTTCGTGCGCGGGGGCATCGAGTTCGCGCGCGGCCGCGGCGCCGCGACGATCGCGCTCGTGTGCGCGGCGGCGACGCCGATCGCAGGGCTCGTCGATCGGCCGATCGTCCTCGACGTCGGTCCCGAAGTGATCCACGGCTCGACGCGGATGAAGGCCGGCACCGCGCAGAAGCTCGCGCTCCATCTCCTGTCGACGGCGGTCATGGATCGGCTCGGTCTCGTGTTCGAAGGTGAGATGGTCGCGATGCGTCCGACCAACCGGAAGCTCCGCGCGCGGGCCGTCGGCATCGTCGAGCGAATCGGCCGCGTGACGCCGGACGCCGCGCAGCGACTGCTCGAGGAATCGAACTGGAACCTGCCCGTCGCGCTGGTGCGCGCGCGGCTCGGCGTCTCGGCCGAGGTCGCGCGCAGCCGGCTCGCCGCCGTGAACGGCGGCGTCGCGCGACTGCTCGCGGAGCCCGCACGATGAAGTCCGCGCCGACGGGTTTCGTCGACCTCCACATCCACGGCGCGTTCGGCGTCGACTTCACGTCCGCGCAGCGCTCCGACCTCGATCGACTGTGCCGGCAGCTCTCCGAGCGCGGATACTCGGGCTTCGTGCCGACGCTCGTCCCGCTCGCGGAGCGCGAGTTCCTCGCGAGCGTCGAGCGTCTGATCGATTGGACGCGCGCCGCTGCCGCGTCCGCGGCCGCGGGCGCCGCGCTCCCGCTCGGCCTCCACTTCGAAGGGCCGTTCGTGAACCCCGCGCGCTCCGGCGCGCTCCATCCGTCGGCGTTCAAGTCCGCGCGCGACGCGCGGTTCGTCGACCTCTTCCTCGACGTCGTCGCCCGCGTGGAAGGGCGCGCGTTGGTGACGCTCGCACCGGAGATCGACGGCGGGCTCGAGCTGATCGCGGAGCTGGCGCGCCGCCGCGCGGTCGTCGCGATCGGCCACACCGACGCCGACGTCGCCACGCTCGAGCGCGCGGTCACCGCCGGCGCCACGCACGTCACGCACCTCTGCAACGCGATGCGCCCGCTGCATCACCGCGAGCCCGGGCCGATCGGCTTCGGCCTCGCGTGCGACGCGCTCACCGTCGACGTCATCGCGGACTTCCACCACGTCCACCCGCGAATGATCGAGCTCGCGTTCAAGGCGAAGGGCGACGGCCGCGTCGCATTGATCAGCGACGCGATGCCCGCGGCCGGCCTCGCCGACGGCGACTATCGGAGCTGGGGCGAGACCCTCACGGTGAAGGACGGCGCGGCGCGGAACGCCGCCGGGAACCTCGCCGGCTCCGTCGCGCTGCTCGACCGCTGCGTGGCGAACGTCGGGACGCTCGGGATCGCCCCCGACCGCGCCGCCGCCGCGGCCTCCGACGTCCCGCGCCGGGTGCTCGGGATCAGCTCGACCGGCCCGCGCTGACGCGAAGGAAGTTGGTCGGCACGGTCGCGAGCAATGTCGCGAGCACGATGAGCCCGACGTTTTCGGCGAGCTTCACGCACACCTTCTCGACGCCGTTCCCGCAGCCGCAATCGAATCCGACCGCGCAGAACGCACCGCCGACCGACGCGTGGAGCGCGAGGCCGCGCGAGAGGATCGCCCCGCTGAACACGAGCAGCGAGACGAGCACGACGATGGCCGTGCCGCGCAGGAAGACTCCCGCGATCAGGAACGCGCCCCACGTCAACTCGGCCCACGGCAGCACCGCGGCGATCATCGTGAGCACGCGGCCGTCCGCGACGAGGTGATACTCACGCACGGCCTTCAGGAAGGCGACCGGGTCCTGGAGCTTGCGGGCCGCGAGCAGCACGAACGTGCCGCCGAGCACCACGCGCGCGATGACGAGCAGCCAATCGACCGGACGCACGACGCGCGGCTCAGTCACCGTCGGCCTCCGTTCCCGGCGCAATGTTCCCGCTCCCGCGCGCGCCGCGCTCGACCGGCAAGCCCGCGGTCGCCCAGTCGGAGAACCCGCCGACGTACACGACGATCATCGACTTCGGGATGCCGAGGTTCGCGAGGTCCTCGGCGACGAGCTCGCTGTCGACGCAGTCCTTGCCGTAGCAGTAGACCAGGACGCGTCCGGACGCGGTCGCCTGCGGCAGCACCTCGTTCACGTAGCGGTCCGGGTGGTAGTGATCGAACTGCCACGCACGCGGGATGTGCCCCGCGAGGTAGTGCTCGTCGTTCCGCGCGTCGACGAAGACCGTCTCCTGGTCGGGGTCGTCGAACCACGTCTTCACCTGCTCGCGACGCGCCGGCTCGAACCCGTCGGCTCGCAGCCGCGCTTCCGTCGCGGCCACCGCCGCGTTCGCGGCCGCGTCGCCCGCCGGAGCGCTCGCGACCGGTCGGG
>CAZBOK010000496.1:0-3245 GCA_964493525.1 uncultured Phycisphaeraceae bacterium
CCGCTCGCGGAGACGTTCGTCTGCGGCGTCGCCGGTGCGCTGCTCGACCACGCCGCGAAGCTCGTGTTGTCGCTCGCGCACTTCGGCGCCGCGCTCCTCGCGCTGGCCGCGCTCGCCCCGCGCCTCGGCGCCCGCGGCGGGCTCGCGTTCGCCGCGCTCGTCGCGTGCGTGCCGCACTTCTATCGCAGCGACGTCCTCTATCGATTCGCGGGCGCCGTGCCCTCGGGTTACGCCGACCCGATGTTCGCCGCGCTCACGTGCGGCGCGGCGGCGGCAGTCGCGTGCGCGCTCGAGTCGCGCGCGCGACGCGACGTCGTCCTGGTCGGCGTGTTTCTCGGGTTCGCACTGTTCACCAAGAACGAAGGCCTGCCGCTCTTGCTCGCTCTCGGCGCCGGCGCGGCGATCGGCGCGTGGCTCGACCGGCGACGCGTGCCGCTCTGGGCGCGGCTCACCAATGCGGTTCCCGCACTGCTCGTGCTGCTTGCGATCGCGGTCCCCTGGTTCGTGTTCCGCGCCGAGCTGCCCGCGCGCGACGAGAACTACCAGGACCTGCTGCGCTCCGGCGCACTCGGCGCGAACCTCTGGCGCGTGCCGATCATCGTGAATTGCGCGATCCAGGAAGCGCTCGCCGTCGACCACCACGGGCTCACCTGGCCCCTCCTCGCGATCCTGCTCGTCGCCGCGCTCGCCAGTCGGGCCGGGCGCGCGCGATTGCGCTCCGGCGCGTGCGTCGCGCTCCTCGTCGCGATCGCGGGAATGGCCGCGGTGTACGCCGCCGTGTTCGTCGTCACGCCGCTCGCGATCGTCGATTCGTTGGTCACGTCGATCCCGCGCACGTTCTTCCAGTGCGACGCGCTCGCGCTTCTGCTCGCCGGCCGACTGTGCGCGCCGCGGACGGACGACGCATGACCGACGCGGACTCGCTGCGGTCGCTTGCCGGCGTCCATCGCGATCGCACCATCGGCCGCCGGATCGTCGTGCTCGACGAATGCGCGTCGACGAACGACGCGGCGCGTGATCTCGCCGTGGCGGACGGCGCCGAGGTCGCGGACGGGACGGTCGTCATCGCGGCGCGCCAGACCGCCGGGCGCGGTACGCGCGGGCGGCGCTGGTGGTCGCCTCCGGAGTCGTCGCTCGCGCTGTCGGTGATCGTGGCGCCGCGGCCGCCGCTCGCGCAGCCGCCGGGCCTGACGCTCGCCGCGGCGCTCGCGGCGATCGACGCCGCGATCGAGCGCGGTGCGCGTGTCCGTTGGAAGTGGCCGAACGACGTGGTGAGCACGAGCGGCGCCAAGGTCGCGGGCGTCCTCGCGGAAACGGTCTCCGGCGCGACGCCGGTCCACGTCGTCGGCGTCGGGATGAACGTCCTCGATTCCAAGGACGCACCGCCGGAGGACGTCACGGGCGCCGTCGCGTCCCTCGCCGGGTGCGGCGCCGTCATCCCGGGCGACGGTTCCCCCGCCGCGTTCGTGATCCCGTTCCTCGATCACCTGGAGGCGGCGATCGACGTCCTGCGCGAGCACGGCGCCGCGCCGATCGCGTCGCGGTGCAACGCTCGGTCGTTCCTCGAGGGCCGCGACGTCTCGCTGCGGCGCGGCGGCGTGACCGAGACCGGCCGGTTCCTCGGGCTGCGGCCCGATCTCGCGGTGCGCTTTCGACTCACAAGCGGCGAGATCCGCGAATGGCCGGGGGAACAGGTCGAGCTCGTCGCGCCGCGCTGATGGTCGCCGCCCGATCGCGCCGATAAACTCCCGCGCCCCGAACGGTGCTGCGAGGAGAACGACCCGAACCCCGTGCGTCTCTCCATCGTCATCCCCGCCTACGACGAAGAAGACGCCATCGAGGCGACCTCGCGCGCGTGTCTCGAGGCGGCGCCGCGGATCGCATCGGAAGCCGGGCTCGACAGCGTCGAGGTGATCGTCGTGGACGACGGGTCGCGCGACCGCACCGCGGAGATCGTCGCGCGCATCGCCGGCGTCCGGCTGGTCCGCCACGAGAAGAACCGCGGTTACGGCGCCGCGCTCAAGACCGGCTTCGCCGCCGCCAGCGGCGACCTGCTCGGCTTCCTCGACGCCGACGGCACCTGCGCGCCGGCCGAGTTCGGACGACTCACGCGCGCCTTGCTCGATCGTGGCGCCGACGTCGTGTCCGGTTCTCGCCTCGGCCCCGGCAACCGCATGCCTCCCGTGCGCCGCCTCGGCAACCGTTTGTTCGCGTTCTTCATCAACCGGCTCTCCCCGCAACCGGTCGAGGACGTCGCGAGCGGCATGCGCGTCCTGCGCAAGAGCGCCGTGCGCAAGCTGGCCCCGCTCCCGGACGGCATGCACTTCACGCCCGCGATGAGCGCGAAGGCGCTGTTCGATTCGTCGCTGAAGATGATCGAGGAGCCGATCCCGTACTCGGAGCGCGTCGGTCGCTCGAAGCTCTCGGTGCTGAAGGACGGCCAGCGCTTCCTGAAGGTGCTCACCGAAACCGCGCTCTCGTATCGCCCGTTCCGCTTCTTCGGGTCGATCGGGCTGTTCCTGCTCCTCGTCGCGTTCGCGTACGGCATCCAGCCCGCGCACCACCTGCTCGCGGGCGAGGGCCTCTCCGACCGGATGATCTACCGCGTCCTCACCATCGTCTGCCTGACCGCGGCGGGGTTGTCGCTCGTCATCACGGGTCTCGTCGCGGAGGAGGCGACGGCGATCATCCACGGCCGGCGCGCGCGACTGCATCCGCTGCATCGAGCATGCGCCGCGCTCCTGATGAGCCGGCCCGTCGCGCTCGGCCTGCTCCTCGTGCTCGGCGCGCTCGCGCTCGATCGCCACGCCATCGCCCAATACCTCCGGCACTTCGAGATCGAAGAGCACTGGATCGTCGTGGTCGGCGGCGGGTTGATGGTGCTGATCGCGATCCAACTGTTCTCGTTCGCCGCGCTCCGGCGCATTCTCACGATGCTCGCGGAGCGCCATCGGGCGCGCGACGGCGCGGACGGGGACGGCCGCGCGGATTGAACCTCGCGACGCGCGGCGTAGGATGCCGGGTTTCTCCGAGCTCCGAGAATCGATGCCGCGCCCCGACGGAAGACCCGAAGACCGGATCCGCCCGCTCCGTTTCGAGCGCGATTTCGCGGGCTCGAACGGCGGGTCCGTCCGGGTCGTCTGGGGGAGCACGCAACTGCTCTGCTCGGCATCGATCGAGGACGGCGTGCCCGACTTCCTGACCGGCTCCGAGAAGGGCTGGCTGACGGCCGAGTACGCGATGCT
>CAZBOK010000497.1:0-3243 GCA_964493525.1 uncultured Phycisphaeraceae bacterium
CGCCGCGCACCGAGCGGGCGACGTCGACGAGGCCCGCGGCCGGGTCGACGGCGATCAGGTCGCCGAAGGCGTCGCCGTCGAGATCCGCGATCAGCGGGATGCGCGGCGCCGGAGCGATTCCGATCCCGGCGAGGCGCGGCTTCGCGAAGCGGATCGTCGCGGGCGCGCTCGCCGGATCCTGAGTGAAGAGGGTGCAGAGCAGCGAGAGCGGCGCGGCGATCGGGAGCATCATCGAGATCTCGGGCGCGTTCGTGGTGCGTGCGGGCGGAGCGGTCCGGCAGTGTAGAGGCCGTCGCGCCGTCACGCTCGGATCGAGATCTCCGGTCCGGCGCCGCCGCCGGGCGGGAGGTTCACCGCGCGCACGGGGATCGGCGCGTCGGGCAGCACGAACCCCGCGACGTCGACGACCAGCTCGCCGCCGTCGAGGCGCGGCAGGAACCGGAACGTGCGGTCGCCGGGCAGCCGCGCTTCGAGCCACGTAGTCTCGGTAAAGCCGCGGCCCGTGAAGCGGAGCAAGTCGTTATCGCGCGCCGCGCGCTCCAGGATCGGGATACCGGCCGGCGCCCCGACGTGGACGATCCGCGTCGGGCCCGCGATCGGAGGAAAGCCGCCGGCGACCGGCGTGCAGCGGTACGCGCCGCGCGGCAGCGGCAGATCCGCGCGCAACGTCGCGCCGTCGACGACATGCTCGACGTCGCGGCCGATCACCTGGAACGGGAGATCGAGCGCGAGGAACCAGAACGCGATCCGACCGGCATCGAACGGTCGGCGCGCCGCGAGCGGCGGTGCGACGCCGCGCTTCCGCGCGACCATCGTGAACCCGTTGCCCGCGCGGCGGTCGGGGTCCTCGAACGCGGCGACCTCCCAGTCGAGGAAGCGCTCCTGCATGCAAAGGTGGAGCAGCGCGCGGCCGTCCTCTCCCGTCCACACGTGGTAGTGGCTGGTCGGAACCAGCGCGGAGCGCGCGACCGTCATCCCGACCGCGAAATCGTGCAGCAGATGGCGCAGCGGCGTGCGGGCGCGGTCGCGATCCTGCGTCCGGTCGCGGTGGGGGACGACGAGGAACACGACGCCGCCCGGCCGCACGACGCGATCCCACTCGCGCAGCGCCGCGAGCGTGTCCGGCATGTGCTCGAGCACGTGGCTCGCCAGCACGTAGTCGAGCGAGCCGTCGCGGAACGGCAGGTGGTCCGCATCCGCGAACGCGTCGATGCGCGCGACGCCGCCGGCGATCCGGCGCTGCGCCGCGAAGAACACCTCCGCCGCCAGCTGCTCGACGTTCCACTTCACGAGCCCGTCGAACGGGTTCAGCGCCGACGGACCGATCTCCACCCCGCGCGCCGGCGGAGCGAGGAATCGATCTGAGAGCGCGTCCGCGACCATGGCGGCGGATGGTAGCGGTGCGATCGAGGACCCGAACGCGGAGCGGTAACATCCGCGCCCCGCCCACGGATCGGAGTCTTCGATGACGCGCACCTCGATCGGCGCCGCCTTCCTCAGCATCGCTCTCGCTTCGACCGCGCACGCCGCCGATTGGGCGAACCTCGGCGGGAACGCGGGACGCAACGGACTCACGTCCGCGACCGGGCCGTACGCCGCCGACCTCCTGTGGAGCGGCGGGCGCTCGTCGATCATCGCGTGGCATCCGGTCATCGAAGGCACGCGCGTCTTCCAGGTGCGGCAGACCGGATTCCCGCCGACCGGCGAGCCGAACGGATCGCCGGTGGTCTGCCAGGACCTGAACACCGGCGCCGAGCTGTGGGCGAAGAACATCCCGTACAACGCGGGCGACTGGACCACGTGGGTCGCCGGCGTGAACGGCGGCCGCGTCTACGCCTCGCGCGCGGGCAACGGCGGGACGGTGGCCGCGAAGCTCTACGCGCTCGACGCGGCGACCGGGAACGTGGTGTGGGTCTCGACCGACTCGATCAACGCCGGCGCCTACGACGGCGTGGTGTTCGCCCCGAACGGGGATCTCATCGTCGCGTGGCACTTGCGGGTCATGCGCATTCGCGCGAGCGACGGGACGACGGCGTGGTCGACGCCGCGCGTTGCATCGGTCTCGGGGAACTGCGGCGCCTGCGCGACGACGGACGCCGTCTACCTCGCGGAGGTCGTCGCGGGCGGCCAGGCGATCACTCGCTTCGACATCAACACCGGCGCGTTCCAGTACCAGGGCCCGACGATGAACGGGTTCACGCTGCAGAACACGCCGATGGTCGCGCCGGACGGCACGATCTACCTGTCGCGCACGCAGAACAACGTGCTGGTCGACTTCTTCTGGGCGTTCACAGACACCGGCAGCGCGATCGTCGAGAAGTGGCACGTGCCGGCGCAGTGGTCGACGAGCTCGGAGTTCGCGGTCGGCAACGACAACTCGGTCTACATGCTCGCGCCCGGCTCCGTGCTGAAGCGTCTCGACTCCGCGACCGGCGCGACGCTCAACACTTCCGCGCCGATCACGCCCGCGAGCTCGACCGCGCCGCACGTCGCGGTCGACGCCGAAGGCAAGGTGTACGTGTCGAACGGCGGATTCCCCGAAGGTCGAGTGTGGGCGATGAACCCCGACCTCACGCCGCGCTGGTCGATCGCGGTGGCGAACATCAACATCGGCGGCCCGGCGATCGCCGCCGACGGGACCCTCGTCGTCTCCGGCGTCGGCACCAACGTCCGCGCCTATCGCTCGCCGAACCGCTTCACCGATCGCAGGCACGCGCTCGCGGGAACGCTCGGCCCGCCGACGCTGACCGGCAAGGGCTCGCTGCTCGCGGGTGATCCCGTGACGCTGACGATCGGCAATGCGCTGCCGCTGAATCCGGTGACGTTGATCGTCGGCGGCTCCGAAGTGAACGTGCCGTTGCTCGGCGGGACGCTCGTTCCGGCGGCGACGATCGTGCTGCCGGGTCTGCCGACCGACGGCGCGGGCACGCTGACGCTGTCCGGCACGTGGCCGGCCGGCGTGCCGGCGGCGACGTCGATCTTCTTCCAGGCGTGGATGCCGGACGCGGGCGGAGTGTTCGGCGCGGCGGCGACCAACGGGTTGCGCGCGACGTCGCCGTGAAGCGGCGCTGCACCTGAACCGAGGCGTCCGTGTGGCCACGCGCCGCGGCGGAGCTGCCACGTGCGCGGCGCCGCGACCGGTGAAGGACGCGTCGGCGGCGCGAGGTCGCGCCATCCGTCGAACCACGCGGCCGAAGAGAACGGATCGACGCGGCCCGATCGAGACAGTGCCGAATTCAAGTG
>CAZBOK010000498.1:0-3243 GCA_964493525.1 uncultured Phycisphaeraceae bacterium
CTCCGATGGTCACCGGCGACGAGCCGCCCGCGAATCTCGACGACGAGCCGGATGACGTCGGCGCGGGCGACCTCGACGAGGAGCCCGGGAACGAAGATCCGATGGCGACGGACGACGACGACGACGAGTACGCCGGGTATGACGAGGACGACGACTTCGGGTACGACGTGCCCGTCGACGACGACGACTTCTGAACCCGCGCGCCGGACGTCAGCGCGTCAGCACTCCCTGTCCGAGCAATCGCACCCGCACCGCCTCGCGCGCGTGATCCAGCGCCGCGTGCATCTCCGACTCGGTCCAGTGCAGGCGACGCGCCGCGTCGCTCTCCCCGAGTCCCTCGAGCGCGATCAACGACAACGCGCGACGCGACCGATCCGGAAGCTCTCGAATCGCACGCAACGCCGCGAGCCGGACGTCACGCCCCCATGCCTCTTCGTCCGCGCCGCGTGAGCTGCCGGGCGGGGAGTCATCATCGGAATCTTCGCGGGCGCCGGTCATCGCGAGCACGATCTCCTCGCCCGACGTGTCGCCGTCCGCCGATCGCGCCGCACGCGCCTTCGCCTCGAGCGATTCCCGCGGACGCGCGCGCTCTTCCTCGCGCACCAATGCGTCGTACGCGAACCCGAACAGCCAGCGATCGAACGGGACGTCGTCCGGTTTCGACTCGATCGACACGAGCGCGGCGACCAGCGCCTCTTCCACCACGTCCGCCGCCTCGATCTGCGCGAACTCGGGGCGATCGAGCACCGCGACGTGTCGCGCGAGCTCCTTCGCGACGAACCGGCGCAGCTCCGGGAGCACGCGCCGAACGGAAGCGTCGAGGTCGATGCCCCGATCCGCGGCCGGCGACCCGATCCACTCGTCGAAGAGCTCGGCGGACTCGAACGACTCGGTCACTCGTCGCGACGCGTTCGCACGCTCGTTCGCGCGCACGTGGCGCCGCCAGCGGTCGAACTCCACGAGCAACTCGTCGGCGGCATCGCGCAACGCGGGCGCGAGCGCGGGGCCAACGCCGTGCGCGTTCAACGTGCGTGCGCCGAGGCGCAACGTGAGCGATGCGTAGGCCTCCTGACAGTGCGGGTTGCGATCCAGCACGCCGTGGAGGACCGCGGCATCGGCGGAGTCGTGCGACAGCCGGCGCTCGATCCGCTCGCGCTCCCGGTCGAACAGTCGATCGAGCTCCGCGTCGCGGCGCCCGTGCTTCACCGTCATCGTTGCGTGCATGATTCTCCCGTTCGCGAAAGATCCCGTTCGAAGCGTCGATGCCCGCGCGCGTCACTCACGCGTCGCGCCGCCGGTTTCGAAACCGTGGAGTTCCCCAAGTCGTGCCCGAGCGGCACGTCTCTCATGCGTTCACGGAGTCGAACCGGTTCATTCATGCCCGGACTCCGAAGATCCGGCGGAGTGTAGCACCGGCATCGGCGGGCGGACGGCGCGCCCGCTGAGAGGAAAGTCGCGGAGAATCGTTTCGCGCGTCTGTTCGTGGACTCACCGCGCCGCGACTGGCGCCGAACACGAATCGATCTCGCGGCGCGCGACGCCGGCGACGAACCGAATTGGTCCCCACGATCCGGTCCGGGGCGAAGAGTTGGTGGGCCCGCCTGGAGTCGAACCAGGACGCTACGGATTATGAGTCCGCTGCTCTGACCAGTTGAGCTACGGGCCCCATTTCGCGAACGGCGGCGTTCGGAGACTACTCTTCCGCGCCCGACTCCGCGGATTTCGCATCGTCGAGGCCGTCGAGCGCGCCGCGGAGCTTCTTCTTCACGTCCGGGTCCTTCTCGAGCTCGATCGCGGCGCGCAGCCGCGAACGCGCTTCGTCCTTCTCTCCCGCGGCCGCGAGCAAGAGGCCGAGGTTCCCGAGCGCGCGCCGCTCTTCCGGATTGAGCGCCAGGCAGCGCTCGTAGGCCGCACGCGCCTCGGGCGACTTGCCTTCACGATGGAGCACCGCGCCGAGGTTGTAGAGCGCATCCGCTTCGCGCACCGGCCGACCCGCGGCCGCCGACGCCGCTTGCCGCAGGAGCGCCTCGGCTCCGACGAGATCGCCGTCCGCCGCTTTCAGCTCGGCGAGCTGGTGCAGCGCGACGTCGTTCTGCGCGTCGAGCTCGACCGCGTGCTCGAGCAACTGCTTGCCGCGCGCCGCGTCGGCGTCGTCCTCGCTCGCGATGAGGATCGAACCGAGCTCGGTGTATCCGAGCGAGTCGTTCGGTTCCGCCGCGATCAGTGCCTCGAGCGCCTTCTTCTCCGCGATCGGCTGGCGCAGCTTGCGGTGCGAACGCACGATCAACAGCCGCGCGTCGGTGAACTTCGGGTCGAGGTCGACCGCCTTCTGCAGGTCGAGCAGCGCCGCGTCGAAGTAGTTGCGGTCGTACTGCAGCTTGCCGCGCGTGTAGAACGCGACCGCCGAGTCGGGCGCCGCGTCGCACGCGAGCCCTGCCTGCTTCACCGCGTCGTCGTACTTGCGCGGATTGTTGTCCACCACCGCCTGCGCCGCGCGCGCGCGCGCGACGACAAGGTTGTTCTGCGGGCCGTACGGGTCGAGCCGCATGACTTCGTCCGCGACGACGTTCGCGCGCACGAGGTCGCCGCCCTGCAGGAGCTCTTCGACGATTTTCGCGTCCGCGGCGGCCTGCTTGCGCTCGGCGTCGGTCACTTCGTTGCGCGGCTTCGGCGGCGCGGCGCACGCGGCGACCATCGTCGTCAACAGCACGATGCAGCGGAGCGCGCGGCCGGTCCCCGTCGGACTTCCCACGGTGCGCGTCATCAGATCGTCGGCCGCTCGCCGGGCTTCGCCTTCGGAGCGGGGCTGCCCGCGATCTCCGGCGGCGCGTTCGGCTTCACGCGGACGCTCTTCGCGGGGATCCCGACGTGGACGTGGTACGGGCGAATCGGCTTGGTCGCGAGCCCGACCGCGCCGAGCATCGAGTTCGGCCCGATGCGCGTGCCGGACAACACCGTCGAGTGATAGGTGACGCGCGCGAACGGACCGATCTCCGTGAGTCCGAGGTCGATGTCGTTCGGGTCGACGATGTCGTGCGAGTGCGAATACACGTTCACGTAGTCGGACAGCGAGCAGCCTTCGTGGATGATGATCTCGCCGCGGTCGTCGAGCAGGACGTTGCGATGCACCGTCACGTTGTCGCCGACGCTGAGGTTGTATCCGTAGGTGATCTCGATCCCGGTGAAGAGCTTCACGTTCTTGCCGCACTTCTTGAACACCTGGCCCGCGATGGCGCGGCGCAT
>CAZBOK010000499.1:0-3211 GCA_964493525.1 uncultured Phycisphaeraceae bacterium
GCGCGCGTCGACGGCGACGCGACGCTGCGCTGGCGGCCGATGGCGCGCGTCGTCGAACCGCTGCGCGCGATCGGCGCGTCGATCGAAGGCGGCCACCATCTGCCGCTCGTCGTCACCGGTCGGTCGCCGCTCGCGGCGCGCGAGCATCGCCTCGAGATCGCGAGCGCCCAGGTGAAGTCAGCGCTCCTGTTCGCGGGGCTCGCGGCGGACGGACGCACGATCGTGCGCGAGCCGCTCGCGTCGCGCGACCACACCGAGCGCATGCTTCCCGCGTTCGGAGTCCCGGTCGAGCGCCTCGGGAACGGCGCGGCCGTCGTCGGACCGATCGACCCGCGCCCCGCGACGATCGACGTGCCCGGGGACACGTCCAGCGCCGTGATCCTCGGCGTCGCGGCGGCGCTCGTGCCGGGGAGCGACGTGACCATCGAGGACGTCCTCGTGAATCCGACGCGCACCGGCGCGTTCGACGCGCTGACCGCGATGGCGGCCAAGTTCTCCGCGACCGGGCGTGCGACCACGCCCGAGCCGACGGCGACCCTGCGCTTCGAGTCGATGCCGCTGCGCGCGGTGTCGATCGCCGCGGAAGCGTTCCCGCGCTTGCTCGACGAAGCGCCCATCCTGGCCGCGGCCGGCGCATGCGCGCGCGGCGTCACGAGGTTGCAGGGCGTCGGCGAACTGCGCGTGAAGGAGAGCGACCGGATCGATTCGATCGCGCGGATGCTCGATGCGTTCGGGATCGCCGTCGAGGCGGGCGAGACTTCGCTGGTGATTCGCGGCGGCGCTCGCCGACCCGCGGTCGCGAACGCGATGGGGGATCACCGCATCGCGATGGCCGCCGCCGTGCTCGCGCTCGCGACCGAAGGCGAGAGCGTGATCGAAGGGATCTCCGCCGCGAAGAAGTCGTTCCCCACGTTCGTCGCGACGCTCCGCACGCTGCTCGGCGCCGCCGCCGACCGCGTCCTGCCCCGGTTCTGAGCCGATCGCGCCGCGCCGCCCCCTCGAACTTTCCGGCGAATCCGCGCATCCTCCCGAGCGACGGCGCGCTTCTCACCGCGAATCCGATGAGCGAACCCGATCCCGCGCACGAGTCACTTCCCGCGCTCCTCGAGCACGCGGCATTCGCGCGCCGCGTCGGGCGGTCGCTCCGGTTCGATCGCGACCGCGCGGACGATGCGGTGGAGGACGCATCGCTCGACGCGGTGCGCAAGCCGCCCGTCGACCGCGGCGCTCTCGCTCGACGAGGCGTACCGCGCGACGATCCTCCTGCGCTTCTACGACGGCCTCGCGCGACCGCCAGTCGCGCCGTGGCTCGTCACGACGTCCTCGATCGGTGGCGCGGCGACGGCGGGATGCCGGAGATGGATCGTGACCCCCCGGTGGCCCGCGCGCCGCCTCGAGCCGGACCGAGCGCTCGACGTCGGGGCGATCGTGCTGCCCGCCGGTCAGTGACGCGGCGCGTCGCGGCGCAGGAAGGGGCAGCCGTCGGCGCGCGCGGGGGTCGCGTTGCCCGGCCCGCGCGGATCGGTCGAGCCAGCCGCATATCCGATCTGCTGCGCCTGCTGCACGAGGCTCGGGTCGAGCATCGCCTTCGGCGCGGCCGTGCCGCGCCGTTCGCAGAGGAAATCGCAGAGCTGCGAGCGGAGGAGGTCCGCGAGCCCGGCATGGCCCGTCGGCTCGTCGAGCAGCGAGCGCGTCTCGCCCGGATCGACGTCCGAGAAGAACAGCCACCGTTCGCGCGTGCGGAGATCCTCGTGGTAGGTCGCGTTCTTCCAGCGCACGGCGTAGCGCGGCTGCGCGCCGCTGCTGCGGAGGAACAACGGGCGCGGCGCCTCGGTCGCGCCGAGCAGCCCAGGAGTGCGATCGCGGCCGTCGAATCGAGCGTCGCTCGCCACCGAGAGCAGCGCGAGCGCGGTCGGGGCGACGTCGACGATCGAGCCTGCGGCCTTCACGCGCGTCGGCGCGAGCTTCGCCGCGGGCGGCAGCCAGAGGATGAACGGCACTTCGACCTGCTCGGCGAACGTCGCGTCGCCGTGTTCGATCCCGCGGTGCTCGCCGAACTCCTCGCCGTGGTCGGCGACGACCACCACGATCGTGCGGTCGAGGACGCCGCGCCGCTTCAACTCGTCGAGGAGCAGCGCGACGCCGTGATCCGCGAACGCGAGGTTCGCGTCGTACAGCCGCTCGAGGTGGCGCAGGTCGTCGGTCGTCCAATCGTCGGCGGCGTGGAATCGGAAGTCCGAGATGCTCTGCCGCGTGCCGTCGGCGGGGCCGGTGTAGCCGAGGTCGACGACGCCCTTCGCGTACTCGGCGGGCGCGCGATAGGGCGCGTGCGGCTGGAAGAAGTGCGCGTAGACGAAGAACGGCTCCTTCAGCGCTCCTTCGTCCGCGTGCTTCGCGAGGCGCGGAGCGAGCGCATCTGCGGCGACGCCTTCGTGCCACAGCGCCTCGTCCTTGAACAGCTCGTCGTAGCGCGCGAACCCGCGGTCGTAGCCGTAGGCGGCGCCGGCGTTCGGATTGGTGACCAGCGCGAGCGTCGAATAGCCGGCGCGCGCGAGCGACGACGCGAGGGTCGGCGTCGCGTCGGCGAGGCGATGCGCGTTCGCGCTTCCCATGTCGTCCGTCACGCCGTGCACGTCGGGCCAGAGGCCGGTGAGGATCGAGCCGACGCCCGCGATCGTGTACGAGGCCGAACTGACCGTCTTCTCGAAGGTGGCGCCGCGGACCGCGAGGCCGTCGACCGTCGGCAGCAGTTCGTGGTCGCAGCCGTACGCGGTGAAGCGGCGCGCCGCGGCCGCGTCGAGCGTGATCACCACGAGGTTCATCCCGCGCAGCCGCTCGCGCAGCGCGTCGCGCTCCGCCGCGATCGACGGCTCGGCCGCCGTCCGCGCATCGTGTGCGCCCGTGTCGCCGGAGCGGATGACCGGCGCCGCGATCGCGATCCGGCACGGGCGCTCGCCGCGCGCCGCGGCGCCGGTCTCGAACTGCAGGTCGGCGACCTGCCCGGCGAACAAGGAGAGGTCGGCGTCGATCTCGAGCGCGCCGCGTTCGTCCGGCGTCGCGCTCGCGTCGAGCTGCATCGTCGCGAGATGGAGCTGGCCGACCGGCTCGACGACGAGGCGCACGGTGATCGGCACGCTCCGTCCGGCCGCGCGATCTTCCGGCGCGACGAACACGCGGGAGGCAGGCCCCTCGGCCGAGGTCGACGGGCCCC
>CAZBOK010000500.1:0-3208 GCA_964493525.1 uncultured Phycisphaeraceae bacterium
CGTGTTGCCGACGACGAGCGCCGCCTGTCGCGCCAGCGTCAGCTCCGCGGCCAGCGCGGCGAACCCCAGGAGGAACGCGAGCGCGACCGTCCTCACTGCTTGTCGCCGGTCGCCGGCTGCAGCCGCTCGAGCAGTTGGCGCGCCACGCCGCCCCACGCGGCGTCTTCTTGCAACGGGCCGAGCAGTGCGCGGGCGCCGGCCGGATCCCCCGCCAGCGCCGCCGTCACCGCCTGCGCGGCGATCGAGGCCCGCGCGCGCGGCGCCACCGCGAGCTTCTCGAGGACGGCGCGCGCTCCCGCGTCGTCGCCGACCAGGAACCTCACGACCATCGCATTCGCGAGCGCGTCGGATGCGTCGGGATCGATCGCGACCGCGCGCTCGAACGACGCGAGCGCCGCGGCGGGCTCGTCGAGCAGCAGGTGTGCGAGCCCGTCCTCCTTCCAGAGCGCGGCATGATCGGGACAGACGCGCAGGCCGGCGGTCGTCAGCGCGAGCACCTGCTGGAATCGTCGATCCGCGAGCCGCTTCAACCCGATCGCCGCGATCGCATCGCGCGCTTCCGCGTGCGACGGATCGCGACCGAGTGCGATGACGTACGCCTCCGACTCGAGCTCCTCCTGGCGCAACGGATCCTCACGATCGATGCGCGCGCGGAGGTTCCAGACGTGGCCGCGGACGAACTGCATCGTGGCGTTCGA
This sequence comes from uncultured Phycisphaeraceae bacterium, assembly GCA_964493525.1. Classification (GTDB taxonomy): domain Bacteria; phylum Planctomycetota; class B15-G4; order B15-G4; family JADJEK01; genus CAZBOK01. The sequence goes on from CAZBOK010000500.1 coordinate 699, forward strand.
ACGCCGGCGCAGCGCGAGGTCGGCGGCCTTCGACTTCTCCTCGTCCGGATCGGCGGGGAACTGCACGTAGTCCGTCAGGGCTCCGCCGAGTTCGCGCGCGACGTTGTCGAAGTTGTTCACCGACAGCACCGCCTCGCTCTCGCGCGTCCGCGCGGCGCGGAACTCGAGCAGCGGCCGATCGAGTCGATTCAGGAGGCCGTCCTCGCCGAGCGCCTTCTTGCCGGAGAACGCAGCGTCGACCGTGTACCGATCGCCGAGGTAGAGCCCGAGCACCGCCTGAGGTTCGGTGAAGCCGATCTCGCGGAACGCGCGGCCGCGGTCGCTCGCGATGCGCGCGCGCATCGCCTCGATCTCGATCCGGATCGGCTCCGCCGCGCCGACCAGCGCCACGAGCGGCACCGGCGCCGCGGGATCGCACAGGAACATCAGCATGTCGGGGAACGCTTCGCGGAACGTTCGAGCGAGCAGACCGAAGTCGTCGAAGCGGAGCTGATGCAGCGGCACCCACTGGCAGAAGATCCCCTGCGGCGCGAGGCGAGCGCGCACCGACTCGAAGTGTTCGAGGCTGTAGAGCGCGCCCGCGCCGTCGGCCCACGGGAAGTAGAGGTCGCCGACGATCAGGTCGTACCGCGTCTGCGCGCGCCGCGCGAAGTCGACCGCGTCCGCGCGGATCACGCGCACGCCGGGCCGCTCGGTCAACGAGACGCCGGCGCCCTTGAACAACGGCAGCGCATCGACCACGCCGTCGATGATCTCCACCGCATCGATCGACGCGACGCCGGCGTCGGTCAGCGCTTCGGCGGTGGCGCCGGTGCCGACGCCGAGCACGAGCGCGGTCCGCGGATTCGGAGCGAGCGCCGCGGGAAGGAGTCCCAACCGCCGTTCGAGCCGTCGCGCCTCCGAGCCGCCGCCCTGGCGCGCGACGCGGTTGACGTAGAGGGCCGGGCGCGGATCGATCGGCGAGCGCATCACCGCGACGGTCGCGTCGGGCCCGTCGACGTGCGCGACCAGGATCGGGAACGCCGCGTCGTCCGGCAATCCGCGCAGATCGCCGAGGCCGGCGAGGAGCAGCGTCGCGATCGCGCCGGCGCCGGCGAACCACCCGCGGCGCGGCGCGCGGTCGCGGACGACGAGGGCCGTGACGACGACCGCGCCGGCGACCGCGACGAGGGCGAACTTCACGCCGAGTTGCGGGATCAGCACGAACGACGACAACAGCGCGCCGGCGGTCGCGCCGGCGCCGTTGGCGAACAGGAGCGCACCGCTGCGACGCGCGGGGCGCGCGTCGACGGCGCCGAGCAGCGCGCCGAACGCGGCGCCGAACGCGACCGTGGCCGGCAGGAGGATCGACGCCGCGACGATGAGCGGAACGACGCCGCGCAGCGGTTCCCCGTGGCCGACGCGATCGAGGAGCCACGGAGCGAGCGCGAGGGCCGCGATCCCGATGGCGCAGCACGCGAGCGCGTTCGACGCGCGAACGGCGGACTTGGCCGCGGCGAGCCAGTTGCCGGCGGCGAGTCCGACGAGGAACGCGATGAGCACGGCCGCGGTCGCCGCGCTCGAACCGGCGACGTGCTGGACCACGAGGCGCGTGCCGATGACCTCGACCGAAAGTAGCGCGAGTCCGAGCACGAACGCCGCGAGGCGCTCGGAAGCGGCGGTCGAAGGCGCCGTGCTCTCGGCGGCGGACGCGTCGCTCGAGTCGTCCGACGCATCGGCGGCGCGAAGGGCGCACGCCGCGGCGACGAGCGCGACGGCGGCGGCGATCCACGTGGTCCAGCGCAGGCCGACGTCCTCGATCAACACGAACCCCGCGAGCGCCGCGCCGACGACGGCGCCGCCGTTGTTCGCCGCCGACAGCCGCGCCACGCCGCGCGGTGCGGCGGGGGAACCGGCGGCCGCAGCCGCCGCGAGCGGAAACGTCGTGCCGAGGAGCAACGCCGCCGGGAGCACCGAGGCGACCGCCGCGAGCGCGGCGCGGAGAATCTCGATGCCCCGCACCCCCACGCCGTCCATGCCGATCGTCGCGCGATCGACGGCCGCGGCGATCGACGGGGTCAGGAAGATCGCGGCGGCCGCGAGCGCGGTCGTGATCGCGAACGCGCGGCGTGCGGAGGCGCGGCGCGCGATCCACCCGCCGCAGTAGCTGCCGATGCCGAGAGCGGCGAGGAACGCGGCGACGACCACCGCCAGCGACTCGACGGTGCCGGAGAATCGGGACGCGAAGGTCCGGATGATCGCCAGTTCGAAGAGCAGCGCGGCGACGCCGGTGAGGGAGACGATTGCGGGCCAGGGCATGCGTCGATCGGTCGTCCGGCGCCGTTCGCGGGTGGCGATCGGCGAGCGGGGGATTGTAGCGGCGGTCGTTCCGTCAGTGACCGTCGCGCCGGCGGTTCGGACGGAACGTGGTCTCGACGGCCTGTTGGAGCTTGCCGACCGCCGACTCCTGCACTTCGAGCGGCTTCGCGAAGTCGATCGCGCCCTCGAACCGGGTGATGCGGCGCAGCACG
>CAZBOK010000501.1:0-3202 GCA_964493525.1 uncultured Phycisphaeraceae bacterium
CGCCCGCCGATCCGCTGCGCCTCGCGTCGCTCGTGTCGCGCGACGCGGAGACGTTCGTGTGGGTCGCCGACCGCGCGGCGTTCCTGCGCCGCCTGCGCGCGACGCCGTTCTGGGCCGCGCTCACGGATCTCGGCGACGACGACGCGATCGACGATCTCGAATCGCTCGCGACGGAGCTCAGCCTCGTGTTCCCGCCCGGCGTGTTCTCGCGATGGGCCGCGACGCTGGCGCACGGTTCGGGCGACATGGCGCTCGCCGTCGACGGGTTCACGATCGCGTCCGGCAAATCGGAGCCGAACATCCTCCTGCTCGCGGACGCGCGCGGCATGGAGAAGCTCGTGCCCGCGCTCGTCCTGCTCGCACAGGATCCGGACGAAGGCGAGGACGCGCTCGACGATCTCGAGCTGCCGTTCGAGATCGACGAGGACGCCCGCGCCACCGTCACGACCTTCCGCGGCGTGCAGATCGTGCAGGCCACGATCGAGGACTTCGCGCCGGTCGCCTTCGCGACGGCGAACGGGATCATCTTCGCGTCGCGCGATCAGCGGCTGGTCGAACGCGCGATCGATCGCGCCTTCGACGCGACGATCGGATCGTTGCGGGACAGCGCGCGCTTCCGCGTCGTGTGGGACGAGCTGAAGCCGACGCCCGGCTCGCTGGTCTGGTACTCGAACCTCCGCAAGCTGCGTCAGTCGGACATGGCGCGCGCCGCCGCGCCGGGCTCTCTGCGAGCCGAGTTCGCCGACGTGATGCGGCCGTTCGACGGCGCGGGTTTCACGGTGCGCGGCCGCGGCGAATCGGTCGACCTGCGCGTGTTCCTCGAGCGCGGCGCCGGACGGCAGCAGGATCCGAACCCGCTGTTCCGCTCGAACGAGCGCTTCCGTTCGCTCGCGCTGTTCCCGGCCGAGTCGACCTGCGAGTTCTCCGCGCGCGTGACCGGCGAGCAGGCGGCGGACGCGATCGGCGCGATCGCCGAGTTCATGGGCGGACGCGGAGTCGAAGCGCAGCTCGACCTCATCACGCGCTCGCTCGCGTCGAGCGGGCCGATGCCGTCGCTCCTCGAGCATCTCGACGGAGAGATGACGGTCGCGCAGACGAAGGCCGCGTCGCCCGGAGAGTCCGTGCCGCGCGTCGCGTTCGCCGTCGAGTGCCTCGACGCCGCGGCGGTGGACGCGTGGTTCCAGGAGGCGGTGCGCCGCGCGGGCCCGGTGCCGGTCCGGCCGACGCGCGTCGCGGGCGCGAACGGATACGAGATCCTGTTCCCGAACCCGGAGATCCCCCTGCGGCCGGTGTTCGTGGTGAAGGACGGCTTCCTGCTGGGCGCGAGCCAGGGCTTCGTGATGCGCGACCTGCTCAGGTCGAACGGGACGCCGGCCGCGAGCCTCGCCGAGCGGCACGACCTGCTCGCGGCGTTCGACCGCGTCGATCACGACGTCCGTGAACCGGCGACGGCGCTCGCGTGGCTGGATGGCGCCCGCTTCACTTCGTCCGCGCTGACGTGGGCGTCGTGCGCGATCCGCGGCGCGCCGAGCCGCGCCGGCCGCGAAGCGCTCGAGCGCGCGCAGGCGATCCTCGAGACGCTGATGGATCCGGACGTGGAGGAGACGTTGAAGGGGGTCGCCGTGCGCGCGGAGCTGCGCGATGACGGAGTCCTGATCGAGGCCGCGGGGCCGTGAGGGACGTGCCCGTGCGCGTGCACGGGCACGTGTCCGGGCGCGCGGACGTGGGCGGGCGTGTTGAAGCGAGCGCTCGCGCGCGAAGCGGACGTTCCCGCGGAAGCGCGAGCGCATGCGCGCGATCCCCGAGAACACGCACACGAACGAAAACGTACGCGCTCGCGAGAACTCTCCCGTCGAACGTTCATCCGCGAACGTGCCCGCGCCCGGGCGCGGTGAACTCTCCCGCTCCCGATGAACGTCCTGTTCTCTTCCATTGCATCCACAGATCGCCTCCCGAATCTGCCGATGAACGTCGCATGGATCCCGCCGGCACTCCCGTCGAAACCGAACCCGAGTCTCTCGACGTCCCGATCGAGCTGCGCATGGGGCTCGAGCAGATGCTCGTCTCCAACAAGCTCGACCTCCCGATGCTGCCGGAGGTCGCGAGTCAGACGATCCAGGCCAGCATGGACGAGAACTGCGACCTGAAGAAGCTGACCACGCTGATCCAGCGCGATCAGTCGATGACTTCGCACCTGCTGCGGCTCGCGAACTCCGCGCTGTACGGCGGCACGGTGAAGATCGTGTCGGTGCAGCAGGCGCTGTCGCGGCTCGGCCTCTCGAAGATCCGGGAGATCGCGCTGGTCGTGTCGTGCGAGACCCGCGTGTTCCGCGTCGACGGATTCGAGCTCGCGGTGCGGACGCTGTTCCGCCATTCGCTCGCGGCCGGCGCGTTCGCGCAGCGGCTCGCGAAGCTCCGCCGCTGGAACGTCGAGGAAGCGTTCCTCTGCGGGATGCTGCACGACGTCGGACGGCCGGTCCTCCTGCAGGCGCTCTCGGACATCCGCCGCGAGAAGAAGCTCGACGTCCCGCGCGAGGTGTTGATGACCGCGGCGACCGAGTACCACTGCGCCGTCGGATCGCTGCTCGTCGCGAAGTGGCAGCTCCCCGCGCGCCTCGCCGAGGTCATCGTCCATCACCACGATCCGGAGCACGCGCCGACCGCGGGCCCGACCGCGATGATGACGAACCTCGCCGACGACCTCGCGCACTTCGCGCTCGGCGACAAGCCGGTGACCGAGAATCACCTTCGCGCGCACCCGATGGTGGCGGGACTGAACATCTACCCGGCGGAGATGGACGCGCTGATCGCGCAGAAGGACCTGATCGTTTCGGTGGTGGGAGGGATCACGTGAACTCGAGTGAGCGCATCTGCTGCGACGTCATCGTCGTCGGGAGCGGCCCCGCCGGACAAGCGGCGGCCATGCACGCCGCGCGTGCAGGCAAGACCGTCGTGCTGATCGAGCAGGAGCAGGGCGTCGGCGGCGCGTGCGTCCATCGCGGCACGATCCCGAGCAAGACGCTGCGCGAGACCGCGCTCACGCTCGTCAACTTCGCGCGCCGCACCGGCGGCGTGTTCCGGCTGCAGAACGGCGAGGACCTGCAGGTCGCGAGCCTGATGACGCGCAAGGACGCGGTCATCCGCACGCACGCCGCGTCGATCGCCGACCACTTGCAGAAGGACGGTGTGCAGTCGATCCACG
>CAZBOK010000502.1:0-3199 GCA_964493525.1 uncultured Phycisphaeraceae bacterium
CGGCGCGATTACGAGAGTCTCGTGAAGGACAAGTCGTCGCCGCTCGCGAACCGCTGCTACCACCCGCCCGGCAACCCGCCCGCGCCGGGCTCCGTGTTCAAGATCGTGGTGACCGCCGCGGGTCTCGAAGCTGGCGTGATCTCGCCGAACACGACGTTCACGTGCAACTACTCGCTCGTCGTCGACTCGAAGAACACGCTGCACTGCGACTCGCGGATCGGTCACGGCACCCTCGACCTCGAGTCGGCGTTCCAGAAGTCGTGCAACGTGTGGTTCTATCAGGCGGGCGGCGTGATCGGCTTCGACGGGCTGCGCCGCACCGCGGAGTCGCTCGGCTTCGGCAAGCCGACCGGATTCGGCGACCCGGACCTCCTCGGACTCGGGCCGACTTCGGTGGGGCTCGGCGAGCTCGGCTGCCGGTTGAACAAGGAGCAGATCTCGCGCGTGTACACGATGCGCAGCGCGATCGGTCAGGCGGCGTTCGACGACATGACGCCGCTGCAGGTTGCGATCCTGCCGTGCGCGGTCGCGAACGGCGGCAAGGCGGTGCATCCGTGGCTGATCGACGCGATCGGCGGAGAGCGCGCACCGCACGACGAGCCGACGCCGCTCGGTTGGAAGGCGTCGACCGTCGCGACCCTCCGCGAGTGCATGATCAAGGTGTGCGAGCCCGGCGGCACCGCTGGCCCGCCGACGGACCCGAAGAGCGCACGCGCGGGACTCGACCTCCGGCCATACAAGGTCGCCGGCAAGACGGGGACGGCGCAGGTGGCGGCGCGCGGATCCTCGACGCGGATGGATCCCGAGCACGCGTGGTTCGCGGGCTACCTGCCGTATGACCGGCCGAAGCTCGCGTTCGCGGTTTACTTCGAGAACGTCGGCCAGCACGGCGGCGACTTCTCGGCGCCCGTCCTGCAGTCGTTGCTCGAGCAGCCGGAGCTGGAGCCGTATCGATGAGGCGGCGGCGCACGACCGAGCGGCTCGCGGACCTCGACTGGCACGTCCTCGCCGTCGCGCTGGTCCTGACCGGCATCGGTCTCACCTTCATCTGGTCCGCGACGCACAACCAGGACTCGGGCGGGACGGTCGTCGCGCGGCAGATCCTCTACGTCGGCGTGTCGCTGCCATTGATGGCGGCGCTGATCCGCGTTCCGTACCCCGCGTTCGCGCGCTGGGCGCCGGCCGTGTACGGCGTGCTCTCGGTCGTGCTGGTGTTGCTGCTCCTGCGCGGCGGCGGATCCGTGCGCAACACCGCGAGCTACGTGCGGCTGCCGTTCGGCTTCGGGTTGCAGCCATCCGAGTTCGCGAAGGTCGCCGTGATCATGATGCTCGCGACCTACCTGCGCTTCCGCCCCGCGCCGAATCGCTTTCGCGCGATGTGGGGACCACTCGCGCTGGTCGGCTTCCCGTTCCTCCTGGTCGCGAAGCAGCCCGACCTCGGCACCGCCGTCGTGCTGATCCCGATCCTCTTCGCGATGCTCTACGCCGCGGGCTGCAGCGCGTGGCGTCTCGTGCTGTTCGTCGTCATCGGCATCGGGCTCGGCGTCGCGTTCTATGCGTCGCCGTTCATCCACGACTACCAGAAGAAGCGCATCGACAACTTCTTCGTGTCGATCCCCGAGCTCACCGCGCAGGTGAAGGACCTGCGCTCGCACGGACAACATCGCGAAGCGAACGAGATCGAGACGCAGCTCCGCTCGATGAAGCAGGACCAGAACCTGCAGGCGTACCACGCGCAGATCTCGATCGGCTCCGGCGGCACGTTCGGCAAGGGGATCGGCAAAGGGCCGCACAACCAGCTCGACTTCCTGCCGGAGCGCCACAACGACTTCATCTTCGCGGTCATCGGCGAGGAGTGGGGCTTCGTCGGCAGCACGCTCGTCCTGCTGCTCGCGCTCCTGCTCGTCGCGCTGATCCTCGGCGTCGCCGCGCGCACGCGCGATGCATTCGGGCGGCTGCTCTGCGTGGGCATCGCCACGATGTTCGGGTTCCAGACGTTCGTGAACACGGGCGTCGCGACCGGTCTCCTGCCGATCACCGGGCTCACGCTGCCGTTCCTCTCGTCGGGCGGCTCGTCGTTGATGGCGTCGTTCCTCGCGCTCGCGATCGTCCTGAACGTCGGCGCGAACAAGGTGACCGCGCTCGACGGAGAGACGTTCGGGCACAACGTGTTCGGAGAAGTCTCGCCGAAGAGCAGGTCGCGATGAGCGACGCCGCCGCGCGGCCGGCGCCGCTCCACGGCGTCACGATCGTCGACCTCTCGCGCATCCTCGCCGGCCCGTTCGCGACGCAGCTCCTCGCGGACCTCGGCGCCGCGGTGACGAAGATCGAGCCTCCGGAAGGCGACCCGACGCGCGCGTGGGGGCCGCCGTTCGTCGACGGCGAGAGCACGTACTTCCGCGCCGCGAACCGCGGGAAACGCACGCTGTCGCTCGACCTCAAGTCCGAGCCCGACCGCGCGCGGTTGTTCGAGCTGCTCGCGAGCGCCGACGTCGTCGTCGAAAACTTCCTGCCGCGCTCCGCCGCGTCGCTCGGTCTCGAGCCGCAAACGCTGCGCGCTCGCTTCCCGCGGTTGATCGTCGCGTCGATCCGCGGCTTCGCCTCCGACACGGAAGCGCGCGACCGCGCCGGGTACGACTTCCTGATGCAGGCGGAGGCCGGCTGGATGTCGGTCACCGGGCCGGTCGCGGGACCGCCGATGAAGGTCGGGATGGCGTTGGTCGACGTGCTCGCCGGACTCTTCCTCGGCAACGCGATCGGAGCGGCGCTCGTCGAGCGCGCGCGCACCGGAATCGGTCGGCACGTCGAGGTCCCGTTGTTCGAGACCGCGCTCGCCGGGCTCGTGAACGTCGGCTCGGCGGCGCTCGCGACCGGCGTCGAGCCCGCGCGCTTCGGCAACGCGCATCCGAGCATCGTCCCTTACCAGGCGTTCGACGCCGCGGACGGCGCGGTCGCGATCGCGGTGGGGAACGATCGGCAGTTCGTCGACCTGCTCGCGCTGCTCGACCTCGGCGAAGCGATCCAGCGGCACCCGGAATGGCGCACGAACCCGGGCCGCGTCGCGGATCGCGACCGCGTCGTGTTCCTCCTCGCCGCGGCGATCCGCACGCTCCCGCTCGCGACCTTGCTCGATCGCTGCGCGCGAGCCGGCATCCCCGCCGGGCCCGTGCGCGGTCCGCTCGCGGCACTGAAGGATCCG
>CAZBOK010000503.1:0-3190 GCA_964493525.1 uncultured Phycisphaeraceae bacterium
ACTCGCGCACCGCGGACTCGGGGAGGACCGCGAGCGAATCGCTGCCGCCGTACGGGGGCAGCGCGAACGCCGAGCCGCCGAACGCGGCGGCGAACAGGCGATCGATGCCGTTGTCGGCGAACGAGGCGGACCGCGCGTCGGCGCGCGCCTTGGCGTGATCGGTCTCCGACTTGACGGTCGCGGCGGCGAAGTCCTGCGAACCGAGCGCGGCGCGCAGGTAGCGGAACGCGAGCGGCAGGTCTTCCGGCAGCACGCGCACCGTGATGGTCATCGCGACCGCCGAGACGTTCGTCGCGACGACGCCGCCGTTCGCTTCGATCTCGGCGAGCGCCTTCTCGACGTCGGGACGGCCGCCGCGCGCGATCAGCTCGACCGCCACCGACGACACTCCGCTGTTCGCGAGCGTCTCGCGCAGCAGACCGCCGCCGATCGCGACCGCCACCACCGCGACCGAATCCGGCCGGCGATCGACCAGCATGCGCACGCCGTTGTCGAGCGTCGTGATCTCGGGAGCCGCGACCGGGGCCGGCGCCGTCGGCGACGCGGAGGACGCGGCGACGTTCTTCCCGACGACCGCGACCGCGAGGTTGTCCGGCACGAGGTAGCGCGCGGCGACGCGCTTCACGTCATCGGCGGTGACGCGTGCGACGTCGGCCTGGTAGCGCTCCTCGAAGCGGCAGTCGCCGCTCTGCAGGTGGTCGCGCGACAACGTCTGCGCCAGCTCCTGCACCGAGTCGAGCATCGTCAGCGACTCGGCGCGCATGCGCCGCTTCGCACGGGCCAGCTCGTCGTCGCTGACGCCGTCCTTGCCGATGCGCGCGAGCTCGGCGAGCACCGTTCTCTCGAACTCGACAGCGCACTCCGCAGCCTCCGGGACGTCGCCGAGGATGAGGAACGTGCCGCCGCCGAGGGCGGGAGTCCGCGACCACACCGTCGCCGTCGCGGCCCCGCCGCGCTCGTCGGAGAGCGGCTTCGTGAGGCGCGCGTCGCGGCCGCCGCCGACCACCGCGCGCAGCACGTCGAGCGCCGGCTTGTCGGGATGGCGGAGCGCGACGGTCGGGAACGCGAGCGCGACCGCCGTGCGCGGCGACGCGACGGTCGCGGACGCGAAGCGGCGGCCGGTGAGCGGCGGCTCGACCAGCGCCTCGGGCGCCGGCGGATCGGGCAGCCGCACCCGCTTCCAGCTCGAGAACGCGGTGCGCACCGAGTTGAACGCCTGTCCGGCGTCGATGTCGCCGACGACCACCACGACCGCGTTCGCGGGCACGTAGCGGCTGTCGTAGAACTTCACGAGATCGGACCGCGTCAGCGCGTCGAACGCTTCGCGCGTCCCCTGCACCGGCAGCCGCGCCGGGTGGCGCGTGAACGCGATCGAGTGCACCAGCTCCCACGCGCGGCGCGGCGCCTGGTCGGCGTACTGCGCCAGCTCGTTTTCGATCACGCCCTTCTCGCGCGTGACGTCCTCGTCCTTCAGCGACGCGTGCTGCATCCAGTCGGCGAGGAGGTCGATCGCGGTCGGCGCCCCGTCCGGCGTCGTGGTGATCGCGAACCAGGTGCGGTCGACGTCGGTGCGCGCCTGCATCTGGCCGCCGATTTCGCGCAGCATCTTCTTCGCGTCGTCGGCGGTGCGCGTCGACGTCGTGCCGGCGGCGACGACGTGCTCGTAGTAGTGCGAGATGCCGCTGCCTTCGAACTCGCCTTCGAGCCACGCGCCCACCTTGAGGGCGACGCGCACGTCGACGAGCCCGGATCCGGGGCGCGGACAGACGATCACGCGCAGGCCGTTGTCGAGCGTCCCTTCCACGAGGCGCGGCAGCGCGAAGGGCGGCGCGTCGCCGGCGCGCGTGGGCGGCGAGATCGCGGCGAGACCGGCGAGGACGGCGATCGATGCGACGAGGGCGCGCACGGCGGTCACCCGCGCTCCGCGATCACGTCGATCTCGACCCGCGCGTCCTTCGGGAGCCGTCGCACCTCCACGGTGGAGCGCGCGGGCGGCACGGGGCCGAAGAACTCGCCGTAGGTTTCGTTCATCGCGGCGAAGTCGTTCATGTCGGCGAGGTAGACGGTGCACCGCAGCGCGCGGTCGAACGAGCTGCCCGCGGCGGCCAGCACGTGCTTCAAGTTCTCCATCGCGCGGCGCGTCTGCACCCGGATGTCGCCCTCGACGAGCTTGCCGGTGGCGGGGTCGAGCGCGATCTGGCCCGAGGTGAAGATCAACGAACCGGACACGATCGCCTGCGAATACGGTCCGATCGCGCGCGGCGCGCCGTCGGTCTGAACGCGTTCACGAGTCACGTCACGAACTCCTCTGGGCCGGTTTCGACGGCTTCTGCAGTCGCTGTCGCAACTGCTGCTGCACGGCGGCGGGGATCAGGTGGGACACGTCGGCGCCGAGCTCGACCGATTCGCGGATCAAGCGCGACGAGACGTACGAGTAACGGAGCGATGGCATGACGAACACGGTTTCGACGTCCGGCGCGAGGTCGCGGTTCGTGAGCGCCATCTGCAGCTCGTACTCGAAGTCGGTGACGGTGCGGACGCCGCGCAGCAGGCAGGCGATCTGCTGCTGCCGCGCGAACTCGACGATCAGTCCCTTGAAGGTGGTGATCTCGACGTTCTTCAGGCGGCCGCAGGCGTCCTTCAGGTGCTGGACGCGCTCCTCGGCCGTGAAGATCGGCTTCTTGTCGGCGTTCCACGCGACGGCGACCACGAGGCGCGAGAACAACCGTGCGCCGCGCTCGATGACGTCGAGGTGCCCGTTCGTCACGGGGTCGAAGGTTCCGGGGTAGATCGCCGCGCCCATGAGGCGGCCATCCTAAGGATCGGCGGAGTCCCCGGTTCAGCCGAGAATCGCCCGAGCGCCGATTCCCGGCGGGCGTGCGCGGCGTGACCGTGCGGGTTCCGCGCCGTCGTCCCGTTCGTGACCGCGCGCCCGTCCTCCCCGCGTTCGTCGCCGGTCATCCGTCCGGCGGAGGAACCGATCCTCTGGCTGGCGCCGGCGCTCGCGGCCGGGTTGTTCGCGGCGGATCGGATCCGCGCCGATCTGCGGTTCGCGGCCGCGGCGTGCGCAGCGCTCGCGTTTTCGGCCGCGTGCACGGTCGCGTGGGCGCGGCGCAAGCGGCGGCGCGGCCGGTTCCGCTCGGCGCTCGCGCGCGGCGCCGCGTTCGTGATCGGCGCCGGGCTCGTGCTC
>CAZBOK010000504.1:0-3183 GCA_964493525.1 uncultured Phycisphaeraceae bacterium
GATATCGGGCGGCGCCGACGGCGCGCTGCATGCCGCGAGGAAGAGCGCGGCGCACTTCAGTAGCGAGATTCGAGCGATGCGCGGGATTCCAGATCGCGTGGGCGCGAATGCCGCCAACGCGCCGTTGACGATCGCGCACTGTGAATTCCTCACGCGACGGTTTCCAACGCCGGCGCGGCGAACTCGCGCGCACGGCGACCGGTGGGCGAGTAGAAGACGAGCTTGCCTTCACGCCGCGATCGAATCAGTCCACCGCGCTTCAACGTGTGCAGGTGTTGCGACGCGGTCGACAACGGCATGCGCAGCACGTGGGCGACGTCGCAGACGCAGCATTCGTCGAGCGTGAGCAGGCTCAGGACCGCGAGCCTTCCTGAGTTCCCCAGCGCCTTGTAGATGCGAACTGTGTCTTCCAGCGAATCGGCGTTTGGCACGAGCTTCCGGAGCCTGCCGACCTTCTTCGCGTTGAAGCAGACAACCTCGGGTAAGTCGCGACACCTCATGAAGCGTCATTCCGTCGTTCCGTGGAAACGAGGAGTGTAGACGTGCGCACCTTGTATCAGGGCGGACAAATTCGACAGCGACGACGTCCCCGAGGGACGCCGCCGCTGTCGATTGTCCGTCTCTCGCGGCGCAGGTTCTGCTTCGGGTTGGCCCGCCGCGAACAGCGTGGATCGCGTTCCGTCGCGCCTTTCGTGGACGCCCGGTCTTACTGCGGCTTCTTCGCCGCGGCGTCGATCTTCGCGAGGTAGGTCTTCGGATCCGCGTCGAACTTCGCGGGGCAATCGTCGCAGCAGAAGCGCACCAATCGGACGCCGTAGAGGCGATCGATCGGCGCGCCCATCTCGCCGCCAAGCTCTTCGTCACTGACGACGCAGGTTTTCAACGGATAGGTCGCGATCTGCGCCGTGATCAGCGCGGCGTCGACTTTGGCCATCGCCGTCTTCGGGTCTTTCTCGAACGCCGCGATCGAGTCCGCCGACGCGAAGCGCACGAGGCGCGTCCCGTAGACGTAGTCGACGGCCTTGTCACCGAGTGGCTTGTCGGTCACGGGATCGGTCTTCAGCGCGTAGGATGCCTTCTGTGCGTCGACCACCGCGGCGTCGACCTTCTTGATCGCGGCGGCGGAATCCTTGTCCACTTTCGCCTTGCACATGCCACAGCAGAGGCGCACGAGGCGGCCATTCACGACGTAATCGACCGGCGCTCCCATCTTGCCGAGTTCCTTGCCGGTGATCGGGCATGTGGTGAGTGGGTAGGACGGAAGCTGCGTGGCGACGACCGCAGCGTCGCCCGTGAGCGCGGGCTTTGCCGGCTTCTCGGCGTGCTTCGCGTGCTCCTGGCCGGCCTGCGCGTCCTGAGCGGGAGCGAGCGACGCGACGGCGAGCGCCGCGGCGATGCAAGCGACGGTGATGATCATGATCTTCATTGGAGAGATTCCTTTCGAGCCGGGTTGTTTGCAGAGGCGACAACTCAATGGTGGTCCTCCGCGTGGTGGTGAGACTCTTCTGATTCGCGGCCGGCGTTGAGCTGTTCGCGCTCGGCTGCAGTGAGTACGGGCAAGTGGCGCACGAACGCGATGATCTTCCAAATCTCTTGTTCGTCGTGCGTCGGCGAGAACGCCGGCATGCCGGTCATCCCGATCCCATTCGAGACGACCCAGAACAACTCGCCGTCTGACGCCGATAGCGTCGCTCGATCTCTGAGGTCGGGCGGACGCGGGTTCAATCCCTGCGCGAACTCGGCGCGCTCGACACCCGGCGCGCCGTGGCACGCGAGGCAGTTTTCTTTGTAGTGCGCGAGTCCGACCGTCAACGCGTCCGGCTCGTTCGCAAGTGGATTGGTCACCGCAGGCGCGTGGTGCGCGATCGATCGCGCCGAGGAGTACTGGAGCAGCGGATCCATCATTCCGGGCCCGCCGAGCGCCGAGACATTCACGACCCCGCTCCAGCACACAAGCAGCCCAATGACGACGGCGATCGCGAGTCCGCCGAGAAAACCGATCAAGTACTTCTTCATGGATGACTCCTGAGCTTCTCGAGACGCATCAATTGGGCCGCGACGCGGCGGCGACGTCGATGTTGTCGCGAGACAGATCGTCCTTGCTCGCGACATTGGCGACCGTCCCTGCGGGATGCTCATACCAGCCCGGGTCCTCATCGACTCTGAGCCCCGGCGGGAGCTGCTCGCGCACTTTGAAGATCGTGAACATCCCGCCCATCGTGATCACGTCGAACGGGCCTTTGCCGCCGACCATGGGGATGCTGTTCTTCGGGACCGCCATCCCCATGTCGGCCATGTCGCCCATCCCGTCCTGGCCCATCGTCATGTAGTCGGGGAGGAGCTTCTGCACCTTCTCGTCGAGGTTTCCCGCCTCGACGCCGATCATGTTCGGGAGGTGGTGCCCCATCTGATTCATCACGTGGTGCGTCATGTGGCAATGCAGCGCCCAATCCCCGGGAGCGTCCGCGACGAACTCGATCACTTGTGTGCTGCCGACTGGGACGAGGACGGTCGTTGCGGGCGTCACGGCGGAATCTTGAAAACGCCCGCCGTCGCTCGCGACGTGCCGGAACGAGTAGCCGTGCAAGTGGATCGGATGATGATCCATCGCGCTGAGATTTCCGTAGCGGATGCGGACGCGTTCGCCGACCTTCGCAACGAGCGGCTGCGTGCCCGGAAAGCAGCGCGCGTTCATTGTGAGGATGTTGAAATCGGTCATCTCGTTCGGATCCGGACGCTCCGTCCCCGGCTCGATCTTCCACTCGCTCAGCATCATCACGTAGTCGCGGTCGACCTTGGGCTCGCTCGCATCGCGCGGGTGGAAGACGATCATCCCCATCAGCCCCATGGCCATCTGGGTCATCTCGTCGTGGTGGGAGTGATACATGAACGTGCCGTGCTGGCGGACCGTGTACTCATACTTGAAGGTTTCGCCAGGTCGGATCGCGCGCTGGTTGAGTCCCGCGACGCCGTCCATGCCGTTCGGGACGAAGACCCCGTGCCAGTGCACCGAGGTCGGCTCGCTCAAGCGATTCGTGACGTACACGCGGATGCGGTCGCCTTCGACCGCCTCGATCGTCGGGCCGTGCACGCGGCCGTTGTATCCCCAGCAGTGTCCGACGAGCCCGGGCGCGAACTCGTGGTCGACCTCCTCGGCGATCAGGTGGAAGACCTTCACGTCGT
>CAZBOK010000505.1:0-3178 GCA_964493525.1 uncultured Phycisphaeraceae bacterium
GTCGCGGTGAGCGCGACGATCGGCGGGCGCCCGAGCCCGCGCGCGGCGTCTTTCAGGCGCAGGTAGTCGGGGCGGAAATCGTGGCCCCACTCGCTGATGCAGTGCGCCTCGTCGACGGCGAACAGCCCGGGCCGGAAGCCCGCGAGCGCCTCGCGGAAGCGATCCGACTTGAACCGCTCCGGCGCGATGAAAAGAAGCCGCAGCTCTCCCGCGCGAAAGCGTGCGAGGCGGCGCCGCTGCTCGTCCGCCGGCACCGTCGAGTTCACGAACGATGCCGGGATCGACAGCTTCGTCAGCGCGTCGACCTGGTCCTTCATCAGCGCGATCAGCGGCGACACGACGAGGACGGGCGCGGAGAGGAGCAACGCCGGCAGGATGTACCCGAGCGACTTGCCGCCGCCGGTCGGCATCACCGCGAGCGCGTCCTTCCCGGCGAGGATCGCCGCGACGATCTCCTCCTGGCCCGCGCGGAACGACCCGAAGCCGAAGCGCTGGTGCAGGAGCGCGCGCGCGCGATCGAGCGACGGCGGCGCGCCGGCCGGCGCGGAATCCTTCGAGTCGAACGGGAGGTGCATGGGCAACGCGATGTTCCGGGTTCGGCGCGCGGAAGCAATGGCGACCGCGCGAAATCGTCCCGCGCGGTCCGGAGTCTCGTCTCCGATCGACCCGACGAATTGCGCGGCCGCACGGTCGCGGGGCATTCGACCTTCGGTTCCCTACCCCCCGACCTTCGACCACTTCTTGCCGTCGAACTCCCACGTATCGCCGAGCGTCTGCTTGCCGTCCTCGCCGCCGAACAGGACGACCCTCTTCCGCGCGGCGTCCCACGCCATCGCGTGACCGGTGCGTGCGGACGGGCCATGAACGTCGACCGCGCTCCAGGTCTTGCCGTCGAATCTCCACGTCGCGTCGACGACGTCCTTGCCGCCCTTCGGATCGGCGCCGCCGAACGCGAGCAGTTGACCGGCATCCATCGCGACGACGCCGCCGGGAATGAACGGCGGTCCGTCTCCAGCGAGCGCGGTCCACGCGCCGCCCGCGCCGTCGGGACGGGCGAACGTCTTCGCGTGCAACGTGGTCTCGTCGACGGCGACGAGGAGCGTGCGCTTTCCAGCGGCGTCCTCGATCAGCGTCGGCGCGAAGTTCGCCGGCAGCGCGGGCGCGTCCGACTTCGTCCACGCCTTGCCGTCCCACTCGAACGCGTCCGCGCGATCCTTGCCGGTCGCGGGATCGACGCCGCCCTGCACGACGATGCGGCCGCGCTTCGCGTCGCGCACGCACGCGGGATGCACGCGCGCGCCGGGTCCGTGCTCCGCGGCGCGAGTCCAGCTCTTGCCGTCCCACTCCCACGTGTCGTCGTCCGCCGGAGCGTCGGGCGCGTCGCCGTGACGCCCGCCGATCAGCACGACGCGCTTGCGCACAGGATCGTCGATCAAGATCGGCTGCTGCCGCGCCGTCGGGCCGCTGGTCGCGAGCGCGCGCCAGATCTTCCCGTCGAAGGCCCACAGCGTGGCGTCATCCGGCGCGCCGCCGAACAGGAGGATCTGTTTGCGGGCGGCGTCGAAGGTCATCGCTGCGGCGCGGCGTGCGGCGGGACCGGGCGCCGCGGGCGCAGGCTTCGGCGAATCCGCGCCGACGGGCGCGACGAGGACGATCGGCGAGAGGACGACGCTTGCGAGCATCGAATGCATGGAGGGGCCCCGGACAGCGCGGCGGGTGACAGTATCTCCGCCGCCCGCTCCGGTCACCGCATCGCGCGCGGCACCGCCCGGCTTCGATCCGCTTCCTCGCGCGATGCGGTAGAACCGCGCGGCGATGAATCGACCGGCGCGCGCACTCCTCGGTCTCGCGATCTCGGCCGCGCTCCTCGGCGCGATGGAGATCGTCGTGCGCGTCGCGGGGCTCGCGCCGCGCGGGGGGCGCGTCGTCGTCGAACCGGCCGGCGCGGACGGCGCGCCGGGCGAAGTCCGGCTGCGCGCGCTCGGCATCTCGACCGACACGCCGCACGTGACGCCGCCGTTTTCGGCGCGGAAAGCGCCCGGCGCGTTCCGCATCGCATGGCTCGGCGAATCGGCCGCCGCGGGCTTCCCGTTCTTCCCGCGCGCGACGCCGGCGAAGTGGATCGAGCTGCGGCTCCGACGGCTCCTGCCGGCGCGGCAGATCGAAGTCGTCGACGCCGCGATCGCGGGCATCAACTCCGATTGGATGGCCGACGCCGCCGACCGTCTGCTCGACGCGCACGAGGGCATCGATCCGCCCGACCTCGTGATCGTGATGGCGGGCAACAACGAGTTCCTCGCGTCCTACCTCGACTGGCGCGCCCACGGCAAAGGCGGCGTGCGCGCGGCGCTCGAGCGGTCGGCCCTGTTCCGCGCGCTCGCGTCGCTCCTCGCGCCGAAAGTGCTGCCGCCGGCGCGCGATCCGTGGGCGCCGCAAGGCGTGATCGAGGCGCCGCTCGGCCCGCTTCGCGACGAGACGCTCGCCGCGTTCCGCGCGAACCTCGAGCACGTCGTCGCTGCAGCATCGCGCCGCGGCGCGCCGACGATCTTCTGCGTCCCGCCGGCGCGGCTCGCGGACTGGCCGCCCTTGTCGTCGTGCTTCGCGCGGCCGCTCTCGCCCGGCGACGACGCGACGTTTCGCGCGCGGCTCGCCGACGGCACCGCCGCGCTGCGCGCGGGCCGCGTCGCCGACGCGCGCGCGGCGTTCGACGCGGCGGCCGCGATCGACCCCGACGTCGCGATCCTCGAGTTCCGGCGCGGACAGCTCGTCGAAGCGGAAGGTCGACCGGACGACGCCGTGCCGCACTTCCGCCGCTCGCTCGACCTCGACGAGCGGCCGGTCCGCGTGAACGCGCGCACGCGCGGCGTGATCGAGTCGGCCGCGTCGTCGTCGGGTTCACCGCTCGTCGACGTCGAGGCGGGGTTCGCGGCGCTCGCGCCGCGCGGGCTGGTCGGCGGCGAGACGATGGTCGACCACTGTCATCCGTCGATCGACGGGCAGTACCGGCTCGCGTCGCTCGTGATCGACGCGCTGCGCGCGCGCGGCGTCCCCGCGGCGGCGAGTGACTGGCGCACCGGAGAAGACCTCTCGTTCGACGCGGGCCTCACGGCGCTCGGCGTCTCGCGGTCGGAGGCGCTGCTCAGCGAGGTGCAGCTCGGATACACGGACCTGATGCAGG
>CAZBOK010000506.1:0-3155 GCA_964493525.1 uncultured Phycisphaeraceae bacterium
CCAAGCACGCCAGTGCGGCCATCGCGTATGCGAGTCCGGCAAACCCGTCTGCGCCAGTCCCCATGTCACCGAGGCTGGCGCCGAATAGCAACAACACCGTCGCCGCGACTCCGACTACGTCCGAGAACAGCGAGATCCCGCTCGTGTTCGGCGGTACTGCGGCACGTTCGCGCGCTTGGAACAGCGAGCGACAGGATTCCTGGAGTTCGCGCACCCTCGTGATACTTGCTGACGACGCCGGCGTGCGCGTCACAGCAAGGCCAAGCTCCATGAGTGCTTGAAGCCGTGCCGCAGTGACGTCGGGTTGCGGGCCGGGAGTTGCCTGCGAAGCGATCACAGCGTCCGCTGAGGTCAGTCTGGCCTGCGCCTCACGGGCCCCGTTCTCTTCCTTGCGCGCGCCGCGCGATCGTGACCACCGAGATCGGCGCATCGTGACCACCCAGATCGGGGCATCGTGACCACCGAGATCGCCATCGTGACCACCTGGATCGCGATGGTGACCACCCGGATCGCCTGAACGTGATCGCGCGGATCGCCATCGTGACCACCCGGATCGCGATGGTGACCACTCGGTCCGGAACGGCGTCCGGTCCCGCGGCGGCTTCGCCCGGGACGGATCACTCTCGGGCCGAGGAGGCGGCGCGAACGACGGCAGAGCGGCCTGGGCGGCACCAGCCTCGACGGAGGCTGGGATGGCGACCGAGCGACTGCTTATGCGCAACGTACGAGAAATCCTGAGAGCGAAATGGGAGCTGCGGCTCTCGAATCGCAAGGCGGCCAAGAGCGCCGGCGTGAGCGCCGCGTCGGTCGTCAACGTCCTGCAGCGGGCGTCGGAGGCTGGCCTCGCCCAGTTCGCCGATGTGATGCACCTCGGCGAGGCCGAGCTCGAGGTGTTGCTGTACCCGGAGACCTCCTCGTCGGGCTCGCCGTTCCCTCGCGCGGAGCCGGACTGCGCGTGGATCCATCGTGAGCGGTCTCGCCCCGGCGTGACGCTCGAGCTGCTCCATCTCGAGTACCTCGAGCAGCATCCGGGCGGCTATCAGTACACGGCGTTCTGCGACCGCTACCGGGCGTTCGTGAAGCGCCGCGGACTCGTGATGCGCCAGCACCACGTCGCCGGCGACAAGATGTTCGTCGACTACTCGGGCAAGAAGCCGTCCCTCGTCGACCCGACGACGGGCGAGGTGATCGAGGTCGAGCTCTTCGTCGCCGTGCTCGGGGCCTCGAACTACTCGTACGCCGAGGCAACGCGCTCCCAGAAGGTCCACGACTTCATCGGGAGTCATGTCCGCGCGTTCGAGTTCTTCGGCGGTGTCGCCCGCGCCGTCGTCCCCGACAACCTGAAGAGCGGCGTGACGCGCAGCTGTCGCTACGAGCCCGAGATCCAGCGGAGCTACCAGAACATGGCCGAGCACTACGGCACCGCGATCCTGCCGACGCGAGCCCGCAAGCCGCGCGACAAGGCGAAGGTCGAGGTCGGCGTCCAGGTCGTGCAGCGATGGGTTCTCGCCCGTCTTCGCAACCGTGTATTCCACTCGCTCGCCGCCCTCAACGAGGCGATCCGCGAGTGCGTCGACGACCTGAATCGACGCCGGATGCGCGACTATGGCAAGAGCCGCCTGGAGATGTTCGATTCGATCGAGCGCTCCGAGCTTCGCACCCTCCCGAACGACCGACTCGTGATCACCGAGTGGAAGAAGGCGAAGGTCAACATCGACTACCACGTCGAGTTCGGGCCGCGCCTCTACTCGGTTCCGCATCGGTACGTCGGCGAGGTCGTGTGGATCTGCGCGACGCCGACCGCCGTGGAGATCCAGCTCCGAGGCCGGCGCATCGCCGTGCACGCACGAGACGGACGAGGTCGGCACTCGACGATGCCCGAGCACATGCCGCGGTCCCATCGCGAGCACGCCGAGTGGACTCCCTCGCGCATCCTGTCGTGGGCGGCGAAGCTCGGGCCGGCGACGCGCGAACTCTGCGACGCGATCCTCTCCGAACGTCCCCACCCAGAGCAGGGATTCCGTTCCTGTCTCGGGATCCTGCGCCTCGCGAAGAAGTACGGCGACGAGCGTGTCGAGGCGGCGTGCTCCCGGTGCGTCGCTGCGCGCGCCCGGTCGTATCGAAGCGTCGAATCGGTGCTCCGTCACGGCCTCGACAAGATCGCCATCACGGACGTCTCCGAGGTCGTCTCCGCTCCCCTCGACCACGAGAACGTTCGTGGTCGCGACTACTACGTGAACTGACGAAAGGACCAGGAATGATGACAGAACCCACGATCGAGAAGCTCCGCGCGCTGAAGCTCTACGCGATGACGACCGCGTGGATCGCCCAGCGTTCGGACCCATCGACGAACGAGCTGCCCTTCGACGAGCGGCTCGCGATGATCGTCGAGGCCGAGACCCTCGCCCGCGACAACAAGCGCATGGCGAAGCTCCTCAGCGACGCGAAG
The DNA here is from genome assembly GCA_964493525.1 of uncultured Phycisphaeraceae bacterium. Taxonomy (GTDB): domain Bacteria; phylum Planctomycetota; class B15-G4; order B15-G4; family JADJEK01; genus CAZBOK01. The sequence goes on from CAZBOK010000506.1 coordinate 2,450, forward strand.
CTCCGGATCCCGACGGCGTGCGTCGAGGACGTCGACATGAGCCCGAAGCGCGAACTCGACCGGGCGTTGTTTCGGCAGCTCGCGACGGGACGGTGGATCGCCGATCGGCAGAACGTGCTGATCACCGGGATGACCGGTGTCGGCAAGAGCTACCTCGCCTGTGCACTCGGCCAGCTCGCCTGTCGGCTCGGGTTCCGCGTCGCGTACAAGCGCGTCCCGCGGCTCTTCGAGGAACTCGCCCTCGCGCACGCCGACGGGACGTACGTCCGCCTCCTCGCGCGCCTCGCGAAGGTCGACGTGCTCGTTCTCGACGACTGGGGACTCGCGCCCCTCACCGACCAGCAGCGACGCGACGTTCTCGAACTGCTCGAGGATCGGCATGGACTTCGATCGACAGTCGTCACGAGCCAGCTCGCTGTCGAAAACTGGCACGACTACATCGCTCATCCGACGATCGCCGACGCCGTGCTCGATCGACTCGTGCACAACGCCCACAAGGTCAAGATGAAGGGTCCATCCCGCCGAAAGGAGAAAGCTCAGGCCACCGCCTGAACCGCCTGCTCGTCGCTTCGCTCCGACTCCCGATCACGATGAACGATCGAGGTGATCACGATGCGGCGATCTGGGTGATCACGATGCGCGGAATGCGCACTCGGTCGCTTCTTCGATGCTCTCGGTCCTGAACGCTCCCGCAAGATCGAGCTCG
>CAZBOK010000507.1:0-3153 GCA_964493525.1 uncultured Phycisphaeraceae bacterium
GACGAAGGCGCCACGGCCGAGCTGGCGAAGATGGCCTTCAACGTCTGGAACCGCCGCTTCCTCGAAACGAAGAGCGACTACGACAAGGCGCAGCGCGACCGCGTCGGCCAGCTCGCGAAGGAGTTCGGCGGCGCGGAGGACATCGACTACCAGGACGGCCGCGAGAAGTTCATGAACGCGGACGCGCTCACCGGCAAGGACAAGGCGGCCGAGCGGAAGGCCGGGTTCGAGGCGGCCAAGGCGTCCTTCGACAAGATGCAGCCGGGCAGCACGTCCTACGAACGCGGGCTCGTGTGGCGCGCGCGCGCGATCTCCGAGCTCGGCGACCTCGAAGGCTCGCTGAAAGCGTTCGACGACCTGTTCGCGCGCATGGCCGACCCGAAGAACAACCCCGGTCTCGACAAGAAGAAGGTCGACAGCCGCGACGCCGCGCAGGCGGAAGGGACCTACTACCGCGCCGAGGTGCTCCTCGGGCTCAAGCGCTGGGACGACGTCCTCACCGCGCTCAACGGTTACGAGCAGAAGTTCAAGGACCAGAAGAACTTCTTCGCCAACGTCGCGGACTTCCGGATCGAGGCGCTCGTCGGGCTCAAGCGGCTCGACGAAGCCGACAAGACGCTCGCGGCTCTGCTCGGCGACGCGACGATCGCGAACTCACCGAGTGCGTCGCGCGCGCTGAGCGTCCTGGTGAAGGCGCACTTCGACGCGTATCAGGCCGCGAAGGGCGCGGAGAAGGATCCGGCGAAGTATCCGGAAGCCGCTCGCGCCGAACTGCGCAAGTGCGCCGACCTCCAGGCCAAGGCGAACGAGCGCAGCCAGTTCAGCAATTCGAAGAGCCTCTCGAACGTCGCGCAGTGGTACCTCGACCTCGGGGAATTCACGCTCGCGGCGCAGAACTTCAAGAAGCTGTTCGACGTGTTCGGCGCCGACGAACGCCAGAAGGCGACGATCCAGCGCGTGAAGCCGCTCTACGTGTTGTCGCTGATCCAACTCCGCACGCGGTTCGACGAGTGCGAGACGATCATGCGCGAGCTGATCGCCGCCGATCCGAACAGCGCGACGAACATCCGCCTGCTCGCGCTCAGCCTCGGCGGGTGGATGGACGTGCGCGGCAAGGCGGGCGCGCCCGAGTTCGTCGAGATCACCGGCACCGGCAAGTACAAAGAGGCGATCGAGCAGTGGGTCCGACTCACGTCGAGCCTCGATGCGGCGCAGCACCGCTTCGCGCCCGAGTGGTGGGAGACCAAGGTGAACGCGCTCTACGGCCTCTACATGCTCGGCAAGACCGAGCCCGACGCGAAGTCGCAGGCGAAGGCGACGATCGAGAGCTGGGAGCGCACGTTCGCGGACGACCTGCCGAAGGCGCCGGCCGACGTCCAAGCCGTGATCGCGCGCATCAAGCAGGCGGTCCAATGACCCGGATTGAACCCATGACCACGCCCGTTCGTTCGATCGCTCTCGTCCTCGCCGCGCTCGCGGCGGCGCCGGCGCTCGCGTCCGACAAGATCCAGAAGACCTCCGGCGGCAAGGCGATCGTCGTCGACCAGGTCCTCCAGGACTCGTGGGACGTCGTGAAATACAAGAAGGGCACCGTCGAGGTCCCCGAGAACCCGTCGAAGATCCGCCAGATCATCTATGGCGACGCGCCCGAGAAGTTCGACCTCGGCATCGACAAGCGCGAAGCCGGCGAGTTCGAGAACGCGGTGTCGCTGCTCAAGGCCGCGGAGACGGAGAAGGGCGTGCGCGCGTGGATCAAGGTCTACGCGCCGTTCGAGATCGGCAAGACCTACCTCGCGTGGGGAGCGAAGGACAAGGCGAAGTTCGCCGACGCGACGCGCGAGTTCGACCGCGCGCTGCAGGCCGATCAGAAGACGCGGCTCCGTCCCGACATCCTCTACCAGCGCGCGAAGGCGTGGCTCGGCGCGGGCAACTCCGACAAGGCGGTCGCCGATCTCGACCAGCTCGGCAAGGAAGCGATCGACAACAAGTACGGCGTCACCTGGGAGATCAAGGCGGCGCGCGACAAGGCCGACGCGCTCGACCAGGCCGGCAAGAACGACGACGCCAAGCGCGAGTACTCGCGCCTCGAGACCAACTGCCGCTCGTTCATGGGCCGCCAGGACCTCGAGGAATCGGAGCGCGCGCTCGCCGCCGAGACGGCCGGCATCGCACGGCTCGCCCAGGGCCGCGTCCTGATCCGCGACAACAAGGCCGCCGACGCCGAGCGATTCTTCTCCGCGATCATCGACGACAAGAAGGAAGTCGATGCGGTCCACGCCGTGGCGTGGGTCAGCAAGGGGATGGCGCTCGAGGCGCAGAAGAAGCTGAAGGACGCACAGTTCGCATTCGCGCAGGCGAAGGTCTGCTTCGTCACGGCGCCCGACGCCGTCGCGGAAGCCACCTATCGACTCGGGCTCGTGACCGAGGCGCTCGGCGCGGCCGAGCCGCGCGGCGCGAAGCTTGCGCAGGAGTGGTACCGCGAGGTCGTCGCGCGATTCCCGAGCACTCGGTGGGCGCAGCTCTCGCGCGAAAAGATCCACTGATCGACGACCCGGGCGCCGCTTCCTCGCGGCTCATGAACGGGGTGACTTCGGTTGCACGGCGACGTTCGATCGTTCGGTTGCGGGCGACGACACGCGATCGGTGATCGCGAAGCAACGCCGCGCGACGCGGCACATCCTGCGAGTCGTGATCCCCGCGGTTCCGGCGCGCGAATTCGCCTCTCGTCGCCCGATCGGCTCGCCGAGATCGATCGGTCGAACGGCTCGCCGGAAGGTCCTCCAAAGACCCGAATGCGCCGAGCGACGCGACTCCGCCGCGCGCATCGATTCGTGCTCGCCGCGGCGTTCGTCGCGCTCGGCTGCTCGAAGCCGCCGCCGCCGCCGCGCGACGTCATCCTCGTCACGATCGACACGCTGCGCGCCGACCGCGTCCCGACCGGCACGCCGCGCCTCGCCGCGCTCGCGCGCGACGGGACGTTCTTCGACTGCGCGATCACCGCGACGCCGCTCACGCTCCCGTCGCACGCGTCGATCCTGAGCGGCGAGCTGCCGCGCGCTCACGGCGCGCTCGACAACCGCCCGTTCTCCGTCGCGCCCGCGACCACGACGATCGCGGACGACCTGCGCGCGCGGGGGTACGCCACGATCGCGG